>DATMYA010000019.1 GCA_035561135.1 Clostridia bacterium | reverse complement strand
GGCCTGGGCCTCGGAAATCAAGACCTGGAGGTCCGTCTTGTCGTATTCCAGATTGTTGAGGGCATAGAGAAGTTCCGTGCCCGCCGCCGCGACCTGCGCAGCGCTCGGCGTGGTCTCTTCAGCATCCAAGGGTTCCGTGTCTGCCGCCGCGATCTGGGCAGCGCCCAGCGTGGTTTCGCCATCACCCGGCGTGGTCTCTTCATCGCCATCACCCGGCGCGGTTTCTTCATCGCCATCGCCCGGCGTGGTTTCTTCATCGCTATCGCCCGGCGTGGTTTCTTCATCGCTATCGCCCGGCGTGGTTTCTTCATCGCCATCGCCCGGCGTGGTTTCTTCATCGCCATCGCCCGGCGTGGTTTCTTCATCGCCATCGCCCGGCGCGCTTTGTCCCGCCAGGTAGGCGCCGAGGATCTCCCCGGCCTGCGTCGCAGCCGCGGCCAGGGCTTCGCGCGTCGCCTGCGTGTAGCGCGTGTCCGCCCCCAGGCTCTCCGCCCGGGCGATCATCTGGGTCAGGCTGAAATAGTAGGCGCCCGTCGTCTGCGTTGTGTCGGTCAAGACTGCGAGCGCTTCAGCGTCGTCTTTGAAGACCAAGCCGCGCGTGCCGTTTTTGTAGGCGGTGATTGTCTTAATTACGTTCACTTCTTTGCTATAAACGGTGCTGGGGTCAGGATGCAAAAGTCCATAAACCCCGACGCTTCCAGCCCCGCTTATGCCTTGACCTTCCATCCCGGTGTCGCTAAAAAATTCGTAAATATGGTCGCCGTCGAAGTATCTATCCGCACCCGGCGCCAGCATGCCCATAACGCTTATGTCGGTGTCGCTCGGCCAAACTCTCAACCCGTTGATTGCCGTTTCAATTCCGTCGAGCGCCGCGTTGATTTCGGCTTCGCTCGCGTTTTCGCTGGCCGCAACAGTCTTTGCAGCGTCGAGCGCGGTAAGATAGTTATAGTAAGTCCCAAAGCCTATACCACCATCTAGATCTCTATCATCATAATCCCCGGCGGGGAAACTCGTCTCCGTCTCCAGAACAGCGATGATCGCGCTCAATTGGGCGTTCGTGAGGCGCGGCGTCAGGGAGGCGAGCGCGTTCGTCAGCTCGATCCAGGCGGCGTCGACCTGCTTCTGCCTCGCCGCGGCGTTGTCGTTAACGGCGGAAGCGCGGTTGACCGCCTGCTGAAAGTCTGTCCACGACGCGGCCGTGTACCCTTCGTCCGTGATCTGGCGGGCGATCTCAAGCATTTTGGCGAGATTCGTTTTGTCCGCGGCTCCCGCGTTCAGCGCTCCGAAATCATACACGCAGGTCGGCTGGCCGCCGTTTCTGACAAAGTTCTGGTACGCCAATAAGGCGAGGAAGCCCTGATCGGTCGCCATGCTGTTGAATTCGTTTTTGTCGCGCTGGTCGCCATACAGATTCTGAGTATCGCGCGAATGGGCGAAGCCCGCGCCGTCGGGCGTGATAAAGTCAAGCAGCCCGGCGATGGCGGAATGCGGAGCAAAAGTACCAAAGGGCGCTTCTTGTCCCGATTTGATGAAGCGCGCGTCCGCGACCGGGTCAATCCCGAGCGCGCACAAGGCCATAATCACCTGCGCGGTCGATTCGCTCGTCACGCCAGCTGTGCCCGTGTACTGCGACGCTTGAAAGCCGCCCGACTCCCACTGCACACTCGAGAGCCAGGTCACGGCCTTGCCGGCCGCAGCCGCGACGTCCGCGCGGCTGCGGTAGGGCGCCAGCGCCTGCAAGGCCATCGCCGTCAGGTCGGTGTCGTTGGCGCTCCCTTTGCCGTTCAGGCGATTGGTCAGGCTGAAGGCGCCGTTGGCGCCGCGGTATTCGAGCACCGCCTCAACGAGGGCGTCACGCGTCCATTTCGCGCCTGCCGGGATTTCATAATCCTTGGAATCCAAGAGGAGCAGGGCATAAACAGGACCGTTTAAGGTATAATCGTTATCGAAATTAACAAGCCCGTCGATCAGGCTGTGTACGGGATTTCCGGAGTGGTCTTTGAAATCAAGATTGTATTGGTCGAGGTCGGACACATCGAAGCCAAGCGAGCTTAAGGCCAGCCCGATGCGCGCGTAATCCGTCCAGACAACATTGGTCCGGAGCTGCGCAACGGATAAAACGGCGAATTCATTGAGCTCCGCTTCGCTTGTCAGCAGAGTCCGGCCGTAGACCTGCATGCCGATGTTCGTCCAGTCGCCGCCGAGCGTGCCGGCGCCCATCGTCCAGGTGGTCGTGAAATAGGAAGCGATGTTATTGACGATCGGGTCGATTACCGTCGTTATCTCGCCGTAGTCCGTGCCGGTTACGTGCACGACGACGCGCGCGGGCACGGTCGAGGCCTTCGCGGTCTGGTCGGACAGATAGGCCTCGACGACGTAATCGCCGGGCTGGGTGAATGTGTAGCTGAAGCTTCCGTTATTGCCGGTTTTAATGCCCGTGGCCTTCGTCGCGCCGAGCGCGCCTGCCTCGCTCACGAAGATCTGCAGGCCTTTGATCGGCGCGTAGCTTCCGCTCAGGTCAAAGCCGTCCTTGGCTTCGGCGGTCAGGCTGAAGGCCTCTCCCGTCGCTACCGTGACCGCGCCGTCGGTGATCGCGTCGCCGGTGAAGCGCGCGTAATAGCGTTGTTGATTATAAATACCATTTTCATCTTGGACGGGATAGCTTGCCAAAACGACTGCGTCGCCCTCGTGCAGCGCGGCGTAGAGTTCCGTGTCGCTGACCGACGGGTCGATCAAAACCCCGTTGATATAGATATGCGAGCGATAGCCGATAAGCGCCTCCGCCCCGCTGCTGTCGAACAGCTTGCCGATAAAGCCGTCCGTTTGCTTAAAGGTGATCGGTTTGTTGCTGCCGTAGTAAGGGGTGGGAATACCCGTTTCGTCCCACATGGCGGCGATCAGGTGCATGACGTTCGGCGTGGCCGACGGGGTAAGGTTATCCGTATCGTAATACTTTGTGCGCATGTCCTCAGCCGATTTGACGGACACGCTCATCGAATCGTTCAGATACAGCGTGCCGTACCGCCCCGCCGCGCCCTCGACCCGCAGGCTCACGTGCACGACGCCGTCCGCGTCGACGAGCTTGTGCAGGTAAACATCCCAGAGATTGTTGTAGGGGAGGGTGACCGCGGCGGCCTGCGCCTTGGTGGTCACTGCAATGTCTTTGACGGCTTCAGCCTCTGCTTTTGCGCTTGTCAGCAGCGTCCAGCTCGCGGGCGTGTAGGCGCTTTGATCGAATCCTGCGACGAGCGCAAGCAGCGCGTTCAGATTAGCCCTGACCTTTTCCGCCGCCTCCACCTCCGTATTTGTCAGGAGGTCGGCAGCCGCGGCGTTCAGCGCCGCCGCCTTGTCCTCGATATCCGCCTGCGCGCCTTCGGAATAAACCGTCTGCGCAACCGCGCCGCCGGCGTAAAGCGTCTGCGCCGCATCGCGCGCTGTGCCGTAATTGGCCGCGCTTTCCGCCGTATACGCCGCGGTGTCAATGCTGCCGTTCGCCTGCAACGTTTCGTGCAGGACGGTCGCGTTGACCTTTGTTTTCGGGATCAGCTTGCCGGCGGCCGTATTCAGCGCCGCCGCGGCGTTGTCTATGACTTGCTGGTCGGGGGAGTTGAGCGCAAGCTGGGCGGCGGCAAGCGCCGTCTGCATGTCGGCGTAAAAGCCGTTGGCGCTGGTATCGGTTCCGTTCCAGCGGTCGTTTGCCGGATAATAGTTGTCCGGCGTTTTGCTTTGCGCGTTTGCTATCGCGCTTTCCAAAGCCGTCAGATCGACTGAGGCGGCTTTGCCGGAAAAATTGACCATGGTATAGGATGTCATACTGTAATAAGTGCTGGTGTTGGTTAATTGCAAGGCAACGATATATTGCCCGTTGGCCGCAAAGGTGATTTCATAATAGGAACCGTTTCCGGTCGTGATGTTCGGTTCACCGTGAGTGGCAGCAATAAACGATGGATCAGAGGTTACATCGGTATAGGTTTGATTAAAAGGATTATAGCAATATATTTTAGCGGTATAAACAGCTGTACCATAAGAGGTTTTTAATGCGTAGCTGCCGGACAACGTAGACCACATAATAGTTCGGGTATAAATTTTTAACGGTTCATCGATGGTCTGCGTTATTTCGGCGGCCGAAGATGCAAAAATCCTTTCTTTATCGGGATTAGCAACAGTCGGCGCAATTCGCGTCAGTTTTACGACGGAATTTGCCGCTATGTTGCCGACCGAAGCAATATTTGACGCGCTGCCGCTTATCCAGTTGTCCGGCGGCGTAATCCCTTCAGGAATCACCTGCACTTTCATCGCGTCGAAATTTAATGCCGGCGACGGTCTGCTTTCCGCTGCAATGGTAACGCCCATCACGGAAGTGATCGTGCCGTCGGTGTTCCAGCCGATATAGGCCGGATCGAACGGATCAATCGTTGTCCCTCGCGCGGCGTGATAATCCATGATCGCCTGAATCAGGACGTGCGCCGCCGAAACGCTCTCCGTCGCGTCGACAAACTCGGCGCTGAACATGCCGGCGTGTCCGTACTCCGCCGCCAGCGCCTTGATACTGAACGGCGCGGCCTCGACTTTGCGCAGCGGGATGATGGGATTGGATACAAAACCGTTTTTATTATACGTTGTTCCTGATCTGTCTGTATCATAAGGATTTTCCAATAAAAAATAAGTATTAATTGCCGGTTTTTCGTCGGGATTGATGACAGCGGCGCCTGCCAATGCGGGGAATAAACCGGCCAGGAGAATAATCGTAAAAAAAACAAGAACCAGCTTTATTGAGATATTCCGGTTTGAATGGGCATCTGTCATTGGTAAAGCTCCTTCTATTGTATAGTATAGTAGGGAGCCGTCCGTACGGACGGTTCCCTGATGTTAGTTTTGCAGCTTTAGCTTGTATACGAGCAATGTTTCGCTCATATACAAATCGTTAGGACACGCCTTCAAGTAACAAGTAAGCGATATAGGGCTGCGCTGTCCCGTTCTGCACGATAACACGTACAACTTGCTGTTCTCCCTCGGCAAGGGTATAGCTCTGACTTGAAGTCGTCGTTCCTTTCGCGTTGTTTACAAACACGGCATAACCGGAAGTAGCGGTAACGCTTACCGTCGTTGGGGTGTCTTCCGGAATGTAGATGGGCGTATCGGGAATACCGCCCTCTAAGTCGGATAAGTGGTCGGCGCCGCCGACGGTCAAAGCCGTGGGCGCGGACGTAGTGCCGACCGGTGATCCGGCCGGGCTCGCCACCTTAACCGCAGTCACTTCGGTCGAGACTTCGCCGAAGGCGCCGGCGTTTTCAAGCACGCCCGTGTAGATGCGGACATATTTGAATTGCCTTGTGCTTAGATTCGTAAGAGGATTGCCGTCTGAATCCACCGCCCAGGCGAGGTCGATGCCGTCGCCTACGGCTGTTTGATACGTCGCGGTATAGGGATTGGCGGCAGTTCGGGTAACCGTCCCGTTCGCGTGCACGTCGCAGTAACCGAACTGATAGGTTACGTTGTCGGCAAGCTTAACGAGGTTTGCGAATTTAAGATCATCAGCGTCAAACATGGGGACATGGCTTGTAAAGTCGTTATGGTTTGACGTCGCCCCGTAATTCTCAGGAGCAGCGTATTCCGGCCACCATTCCGCGGCGTTGGTTTTGAAATCGGTCCAGGTGCTGCCGTCATCGAGCGAATAGCGGACGGTCGTACCGTTCATTTTCCAATAGATTTGAGGAACGGGTTCCGACGTAGCGCTGTAATGTTCGCTGCCCGCGATCGTGTACCACGGACCTCCGATATTTTCAGCCACCTGCACAATGCCGGGTTCCGCCCAGGTCCCGGAGCCGCTGACAAAGGCGTTGCCGTAAACAATAAAGTCTACGCCGTAAGGATTGTTCGGACTGTCCACGAGCGGCGTGGAATATTCATAGACGATATAGCCGCCGAAGCCGCCGATCGAAACCAGCCCGCCGCTGGCCAGGGTTTTGACGTAAGCAGGTGGCGTGGGGGTCAGCGTGTTGGCATCGTCCGAGGAGATGCTGCCGTAGCTCGTGCCCGTCGCGTATTGGCTCGGCGCGACGAGATAGCCGATCACGGCATTGGGCAATCCGTCCGGGTTCGGCTTGCTGATGTTGATTGTGTAATTTTCGGTCCCGGTGCCGCAGCTTAAATAGATCGTAATCGTGTAATTGCCCGTCGTCATGCCCGAGGGGCTCACGGTGTCGGCGCCGTTGTCATAACTGATCGAGCCGCCGCTGCCGCTGATGGTTGCGTTGGTTATCGTCGTACTCGGATTGATAAACCCGAGCTGATAGGTTTCGCTGGTCAGCCAGCCGTTGTCATACGTGTAAGTATGCGTATCGGGCGAGAACGCCGGCGTGTAAGTAAACGGATAGCTTACGCCGAGGTAATTAAGGCGCGCGTCGTTGACGCGGATGAGATCGGCGCCTAAGCGTTTGAGCCGGTTTGTCGCCGAAAGCACCTGATTTACCGTGGCGCTTCCGTTGTTATACACAGCGACGGCGTCGTCATAGGCCGCGTCAAAGGGGTTCCAGCTCGCAGCGGTGTAGCTGCTTTGCGCCGCTTCTTCATCCGCATAGGCGGTAATCACGGCGTTCAGCGCGGTTTTCGCGGCGCCGATTGCGATCGTATAGGTCGAATCAATCGGATAATAGGCGGGAATCAGTTGCGCCGTGGCGGAGTACGTCTGCCCGGCGGCGGTTTTAATGCCTGTGACGGATGTGCTCGTCACCCCCACGGTGTAAACGCCCGTGCTACCGATTTCCGCGATGCTGCTGGAATCCCCGGTCGTGCTGATGCCGGCAGCCGCGCCGGATTTCGGCGTTACGTACTTATCCGACATGTTCAGGCTGTATTCCATCAGCTTGAGGTACAGCGTTTCGTCGTCCGCGCCGTCCGCCAGGATTTTCTGGCCGGACGTCGTCGCGCCGGTCTCGTCGAAATACAGATATTTTGTCTTCGTATAATCCGTCACATAAAAGATCGATACAACGTCGCCGCTTTGCAGCGCGGCGTGCGCCGCATCATAACCGACTCCGTTGGCGTCTACCGGGATTTCGTCGTTGACCGTAAACATCCAGCCGCTGTTCGCCAGACCGTAGGTCGAAGAGTCGCGGTTGTCAAATTTCGCAACGTAAACATTTCCCGCTGAAACATTTGTGGAGCAGTCGGATTCGTCAAAACCCAAGGCCCCGGCGGCCAGGTACCACGCGTCAAATACGCAGGCCGCGCTGGTAGTTAAGTTTGCGTCCAAACCCATATAGTTGTTTGTCGTCGCGGAATAGCTGCCCGAGCTCACATTATATGTGCCTTCGTGCAGGATGCTCGTCGTGTAATTCCCGCCGGACGGTGTTACGCTATAAGCGATAACTTTTACATTGTTAACCGTATTCGCCAAAACACCGGTTGCCGGGAACAATGAAAAAATCATCGTCAGCACAACGAGCATCGTTAACAGTTTTGTTCCTTTTTTCCTAATCTTTTTCATTGTAAAGTTTCCTCCTACAATTTTTATTAGGAATCCTGGAGACTCCCTGATGTTGCGCCATGTTGGTTGTTTTCCCATGATAATCTTCCTACTTCACCCCCTCCAAACTCATACCTGATTTTTTTTTGAGCCTTGCCCTGCATCACCTCCTTATGCACTTTATATTTGCCGGTTGTCCTTAAGAGGAATCATCGGTAAACGGCGTTTTTAGTAAAACCGCCATTTATTTTACATTGTGAGAAATTTAGTATGTTTAGCTAAGAAAAAAAAGCATTGCTTGATAAGCAATGCCTCCGTTCTTCGGTCAGCAGTGAACGTTAAAGTTTTTGCAATTTTCCGGACTCCCCAAAAACAAAAAATCCTTCCCCCACGGAAGGATCCACGTTTTAACCGGTAT
>DATMYA010000018.1 GCA_035561135.1 Clostridia bacterium | reverse complement strand
GCGCGAACGTCGGTATACGGAATGCTGTCAGTATTCGCAGCGATGGCGGGCGTCAACGCGCCCGTCATGTAGATACAACTTGTGACCGTGTAGTTCTTTGTACCGGGTGTATTCCACGCGGTGCGAACGCTCATCGGCGTGATGTCACTCGTGGCGCCGTTGGCGATCATCGTCGCGGGGGCGATGCTCACAGCCACCGTCAGCGAATCCGCGGCCCGAACCGTCGCGGCGCACAGCAACAACAAAACGAGTGCAACCCGGCGCATCAAGCGAAGGCGAATGGTCAGGCGCATCTGCGCAGTGCTCTCACTCGCGACTAACGTGTTGTCACGAACTTGCCGATTCATGATGTGAGTACTTAGGGCCTTTGTTCTTTGAGTAAATGGCCGTGACGCAAGGAAGACCAGAATCGTATCGCGCCTGTTCGATGCAGGTTCGGAGCGATTCTTCGGACAACTAGCCAAGGGGAGAGCAGGGGCTAGTCCAGCTTTTGTCATGCAACACGGCAGTTATATCCTGCTGAAGAGCACGAGCCAAGAGAACGAAAGTAAGTCTCAGCGGTCACCTGCGAACAAGTTGGGGGCGTGGCGATTCGGCCCGGAGCTCTGCGGGTCACAAAGCGCTATGCGAAGGACGGCTCTGGACGGGAGATTCGAAAGAACGGCGGAGTTGCCAAGTACAGCCAGTTTTCACGTCAGCTAACACTTTGGTGCCAGGCACGGATGCTGTTTACGATGCAGATGCCCCGGTATTCGCCGTAAGAGGAGCGGGCAATTCCTCAGCAACCGCCGCAGGAATGAAAACGGAAAAACAGGTGCCGTGATGTTTTCCTGCGCTACTGCGCAGCCGTATGGAACCTCGATGTTTGCTGACAATCCCCTGCGTGACCCAAAGGCCGAGCCCGGTTCCCTTCTGACCCTTGGTAGTGAAGAAGGGCTCAAAAACCCGGTCGCGGTACTGAACTGGAATTCCGGGGCCATTGTCCGCGATGGCGATGCGTGCGCCGGAGCACGAAGATTGGCTCCAGTCAATAGAGTCAGAGACGCGCAGAACGATTCTGCCGCCGCGACCGAGGGCATCGATGGCGTTTACTAGCAGATTCGAAACTACCTGCCGCATTTCTCCCGGAAATGCGGTTATGCATCCGTCTGAGTCGAAGCGCGTTTCAATAGTGATTTTCGACTGTTGGGCGCGATGCGCATAGAACTCGATCACGCTCTCGACAACCTCGCGGAGGCAAAGAGGGATGGGTTGCGACGATTCCCGGTAGAAGGCGAGTGTTTGTTTGGAGATATGTGAGACACGGGTAAGTTCGTGCGCGGAAATTTCCACGTACTTGCGGGCCTCCTCATCGAGGCTCGGATGCCGCTGCAACAGATAGTTCAGGTTCGTAATGGCCTCAAGCGGGTTGTTGATCTCGTGCGCCATTACGGCGGCAATACGCCCGGCAGCAGCTAGTTTCTCCGTGGAACGAAGAACCTCTTCGGAGCGTTTGGCAGCAGTGATGTCGCGAGCAATCGTGGACGCTCCGGCGATGCGGCCATAAACATCGCGAATAGGCGAAATGCTGAGCGAAGCCCAAAACTCTTCCCCCGACTTTCGACGCCGGATGGTTTCGAAGTGGTCTATACGTTCGCCGTTTCGAAGGCGATTGAAGATGCTGTCGAATTCAGGGCGATGGTCCGGAGAACTGAGCATAGATATGTGCTTGCCGACAACCTCATCCGGCGTGTAGCCATACATACGCTCCGCACCGGCATTCCAACTTACGATGATACCTTCAAGCGTTTTACCGATGATGGCGTCCTGCGAAGACTCGACAATTGAGGCAAGGCGCTGGGTGTTTTGCTCCGCTTCGTTGCGCTCTCGGACATCGCGAAATACAAGCACCACGCCAATGATCTTTTTTTGCGAGTTGCGGATGGGAGCGCCGCTGTCATCAATCGGCGTCTCTGTTCCATCGCGCGAAATTAGAACCGTATGGTTCGCTAAATTGACCACGCCGTTGATTTGCAGAACCTTGACGACCGGATTCTCTACAGGCTCGTGGGTCAGTTGGTTAACCACAGCGAAAACCCGTGTGAGCGATTTACCAAACGCATCTGCGATAGGCCAGCCCGTGAGGCGCTCCGCAACAGGGTTCATGAAGGTGATGTCGCCATGAACATCTGTGGCGATGACGGCATCGCCGATGCTGTTCAGCGTGGTTGAAAACCACTCACGACGTTCGTCGACATCGCGCAACGCTTCGAGACGTTGTTGATCGAGCTGGTCCAGCACTCGCGCCATGTTCAAGAGGATCACGGAGAAGAACACGACGCTTAACGAAATCAGGGCAGCCGCACTGAATTCAGGATCAACATGACGCGAGCGTACACTCACGGCGTGAATCCAGCCGAGCACAATGACACCGGTCACCGCGTATGTGAGCAGGCGGCGAGTGACGATGCCAGCCGTGTACGGGCTCAGAACGATTCGGCAGAAACGTGATTGAGGGCGCGCCAGCAACACTCCCACAGCCAGAACGAGGAGGCCGAAAGCTGTGTGCGGCGAAAGGTCGACGACGGAACCGAAACCATAAAGCGAAGGCACAGCGTAGAGGTATCCGAGCAATCCCATCGTGCCGATGAAGCCGGACATCGCTGCGAAGTATTCAGAAAAGGAGTTCGCGTCGGGCCGGTGCTCGATAGCAAGCAGCGACAGGCCAAGAAGGAGGAAAGCCAAGGCCGTGTTCGGAGCCATACGCCCGATCGGCATCTGCAACGGCCACTCCTTCATGATTGCTAAGAACAAACGATCAAGTTTGAGGTCACTCCCTGTGAAGTACTGGATGAGAGTGAGCAACCCCACAACTGCGACGATTGCCGACAACACGCGCGCAACCCAACGCAGCCGGCCAGGCTGTCCGTCGCCGTAAATGTAGAGGGCGATACCGCTGAACAGGAAACAGACAGCGGAGTTGGGAACTATTATCCGCGAGCTAAACAGTGTCTGAAGGCGGGGTATATTCCAGATCCAGCCGATAAAAACGATGCTACCCACAGCACAGCTTAGAACTGCTGAAAGTCCGGCCAGGAGCCCGGGCAGGCGCTCGAGTTGTTCGCGACGCTTGGGCATGGAGAACACGGTAGAGCGCTTGAGAATATCCTTCGCAGGCTTGCGCTCACAATCCAGAGAAGTTACTCATGATATTCCCCGCGCCAGCGTAGGCGCAAGAGCAGCGGACCCCGTTGAGTGTGATTCAGAATGCAGCATCTTTACTGCCTACCTAGGAGATTTGTTCAGCTTTCGAGCTACCAGGAAGGTTCCGCCGCATCGAATTTTCGGTGCTGCAATAGGCGAAGCCGCGCTAGGCGGCCGGCCGTTTTTCTATGCGAGTCGGAGAACTGCCTTCCTCGGATTGGCTGGCCGTTTGCCCTCGTCCCCTAGCAGCCTGATCACCGCGAGCGGCTGCGGCATGCTCGATCTCTGCATTGATCTCTCCGCCCACGAGGATGGAAAGCCCCGTAACGTAGAACCAGAGCATGAGGATGATGACCGCACCCAGCGATCCGTAGGTGGCACTGTAGTTGTTGAAGAAGTTCAGGTAAACCTTGAAGCCGAAGGACGCCACCAACCAGAGAGTTACTCCGATAAAGGCGCCCGGAGTGATCCAGTACCACTTCTGCTGTTTGACGTTAGGTGCCCAATAGTAGACGAGCGCAAAAGCGGCCAGCAGCGCGAACAGGACTAATGGCCACTGCACAACGAACCAGGCGATCGAGAAGGCGCTGCCCATGTGCAGCAGTCCACCTACGAAGTTGGCGATCTTGCCTCCATAGAGCACCAGAGTAAGCGCCGAAATCACTAGAACAGAAAGCGCGATGGTAAGGCCAAGCGCTATGCCCCGGACCTTCCAAAATGGACGGCTCTCTTTCAGATCGTACGCGACGTTGAGCGTGCTCATGATTGCCGTGATTCCGGCCGAGGCTGACCAGAGCGCAGCAAGGATGCCAAACGAGAGTTTTCCGCCGCCACTGTTTTGTGCAGTTTGATCGACCGTCTGCTGGACCAGACCGGAAGCGGAACCGGGAAGAACCTTGCCGAGATATTCCATAAGATTACCGCGCAACTCGGTGCCGGGGCCGGCGGCCATTCCGAGCATGGATACCAGGAACAGCATCATTGGGAAGAGTGCCAGGAGGAAATAATAGGAGAGAGCGGCGGATCGGCCGAATACATCGTCTTCATTCATTTCGCCCCAAATGCGCTTGCCAAGTTCCTTCCACGTAAGGCCACCGAGCTTCCAGGCTGATTCTGCTGCCACAAATTCCTCCAATGCGTTCGCTGGTCTGTAGAGGTTGCTTTGGTTAGACAAGGCGCTTCGAACGGATGTTGCTACCGGCTGTCGATTGCGCAGCTAACCTTTGTTGTCTATGCTTCGGCAACCAGTCGGCCCGGAAGTATCCAATGAACCGTTCGACTTCGCCCACTCCGGTCAGAAACACCGGACTGGACTATCTCCCGAAGTCTGCCTTCGGATGTCTGATGTCCAAGGCCTGAAGTCTGCCGTCTGCCGGCTTGTGTGAGGAAAATCACAAGTGCGAGTGACAGCAATCCTCGTTTGGAGCCGGAACGCAAGCTTAGGCTGGCATTGGGTGGACCGCTTCTCCAGCGCGTACACTGTTTTTCCCAGTTGATAAGGGTGGAGAGTGGCAGAGAGCACATCCCCAGCCGTTTGCGCCGTTCTGTCGAATGAGTTGCCGCAGCCTGGCGACAAGGAATTGTTACGGCTGAAAGTGGTGATTCGAGGCGCGGTGCAGGGTGTCGGCTTTCGCCCGTTCATCTATCGGCTTGCGACAGAAATGCGACTGCCGGGCTGGGTGAGTAACACCTCCGAGGGCGTGTTCATCGAGGTGGAAGGCGCGCGGGAGACGTTGCAACAATTCCTCTTTCGCATCGAGCGCGAAAAACCCGCCATATCTTATATTCAAAGTCTCGATAGCAGCTTTGCGGACCCGCTCGGGTTCACGTCCTTCGAGATCAAAGAGAGCATGAAGGGCGCAAAGACGGCCATCGTGCTGCCCGACATCGCGACCTGCCCGGACTGCCTTCGTGAAGTGAATAACGAGCGCGACCGGCGCTATCGATATCCGTTTACGAACTGCACGAACTGCGGGCCGAGATTCACGATTATCGAGTCGCTGCCCTACGATCGTCCGGCGACAACGATGAGGAAGTTCAAGATGTGCGCCGAGTGCGAGGCGGAGTATAAGGACCCGCTTGACCGGCGTTTCCATGCGCAGCCGAATGCGTGTCCAAAGTGCGGCCCGCACCTGGAACTATGGTCAGCATCGGGCGAGGTGCTGGGCGTGCATGACGACGCGCTGCGAGCGGCCGCCGTGACAATTCGCGAGGGACGCATTGTCGCCGTGAAAGGCCTCGGCGGATTCCATTTATTGGTGGATGCGCGGAACGAGTCGGCGGTTTGGGAGTTGCGGGGGCGCAAGCAGCGGGAGGAAAAGCCCTTCGCCGTAATGTATCCGACGCTGGAAAGCGTGAAGGCCGCATGTGAAGTGAACGAACTGGAGAAGCGACTGCTGCGCTCGCCGGAATCGCCAATTGTGCTGTTACAACGGAAACCAAACGGGGACGGACTGGCAGATGGAATTGCGCCCGGCAACCCGTATCTCGGTGTAATGCTTCCCTACACGCCGCTACACCATCTGTTGATGTCGGAACTCGGATTTCCCGTCGTGGCCACGAGCGGCAATCTGTCCGACGAGCCGATCTGCACGGATGAACATGAGGCGCTCAGGCGACTGAGCGGAATTGCGGACTTCTTCTTGGTGCATAATCGGCCCATCCTGCGGCATGTAGATGATTCGATTGCGCGAATCGTACTGGACCGCGAACTGGTGCAGCGGCGTGCCAGAGGATTCGCGCCGCTGCCGGTGAAGTTAGACGAGGACGCTCCGGCGATTCTGGCGGTGGGCGCGCACCAAAAGAACACGGTCGCCAGCTCCGTTGGACAGCAGGTGTTTGTGAGTCAGCACATCGGCGACCTGGAAACAACGCAGGCGTATGAGGCCTTCGGGCGCGTCATAACGAGCTTTGAAAAACTCTACGAGTTCACGCCCCAGGCAGTTGCTTGCGACCTGCACCCGAACTACTTGTCCACTCGTTACGCTCGCGGGGCAGATGCACGCGTCATCGGCGTCCAACACCACTACGCACATGTCCTGGCCTGCATGGCTGAGAACAACGTTGCAGCGCCGGTGCTTGGAGTTTCCTGGGATGGCAGCGGTTATGGGCCCGACGGAACGGTTTGGGGCGGCGAGTTCCTGGCCATCCACAACCTGGGTTACAAGCGTGCAGCGCACCTGAGGACGTTTCGACTGCCCGGCAGCGAAAAGGCTGTGAAGGAGCCGCGTCGCACAGCGCTCGGATTGTTGTACGAAATGTTCGGCGAATCGGCTTTCGAGCGCGATGATCTTCCGCCGGTGCGGGCGCTTTCGTCAGAAGAAAAGAAAGTTCTGCGGTCGATGCTCGCTCGCGGCGTGAACAGTCCGCTGACGTCGAGCGCTGGAAGGTTATTCGATGCAGTGGCGTCGTTGCTGGACCTTCGGCAAACCGTGCGCTTCGAGGGACAGGGCGCTACCGAGTTAGAGTTCCGCGCAACGGAGGCGGACGAGTCTGACGAGCATTATCTCGTTCGGCTGCAAGGCGCTGACCCTATCGTCGTAGACTGGGCGCCGATGGTGCTGAGTATCCTGTCTGATATTGAAAGCGGTGTGTCGAAATCGGTGATTGCGCGGAAGTTCCACAACACCATGGTAGAGGTAATGGTGTTGGTCGCGCAGAAGGTCGGGATGGAGTGCGTGGCGCTTAGCGGCGGATGTTTTCAAAACAAGTTGCTGACGGAGCGCGCCGTGACACGGCTTCAGCAAGCTGGATTCAGGGTTTACTGGCATCAGCGCATTCCGCCGAATGATGGCGGCATTGCGGTAGGACAGGTAATGGCGGCAATTCGCGAACTGAAGAACGGCGAGAAGGAGTAGGCACATGTGCCTTGCAGTACCAGGGAAGATCATGAGTACGACCGGCGATGACCTCTCGCGTTCGGCGCGCGTGAACTTTGGCGGGATCGTAAAAGAGGTGAACCTCGCTTACGTGCCCGAGGCCGAAGTGGGCGATTACGTTGTGGTGCACGTTGGCTTCGCGATCAGCAAACTGGACGAAGCCGAAGCAAATCGCGTCTTCGAGTACCTGAAGGAAATGGGCGAACTCGCAGAATTCGACGATGGGGAGATGTCGTCGTGAAATTTGTTACGGAATACAGGGATGCGGCGGCAGCAGCCGAGTACGCGGCGGCGATAACACGGGTGACGACACGGCCGTGGACGATCATGGAAATCTGCGGTGGGCAGACACATTCGATCGTGAAGTTCGGCATTGACGAACTGCTGCCGAAGAAAATCACGCTGGTACACGGGCCGGGATGCCCAGTGTGCGTGACGCCTCTGGAACTGATCGACAAAGCGATCGCTATCGCGGGGCGGCCAGAGGTTATCTTCTGCTCCTTTGGAGACATGCTGCGCGTTCCTGGAAGCGAACGCGATCTGTTCGAAGTGAAGGCGCGTGGCGGCGATGTGCGCATTCTCTATTCGCCTATGGATGCGCTGAAGATCGCGAAAGAAAATCCGGACAAGCAGGTAGTCTTCTTCGCCGTGGGCTTTGAGACAACCGCTCCAGCTCATGCGATGGCCGTGCACCAGGCGAAGCAGGAGGGCATTAAGAACTTCTCGATCCTGGTGTCGCACGTGCTGGTCCCGCCTGCCATGGAAGCGATCCTGGGGTCGCCAGAGAATCGCGTGCAGGGCTTCCTGGCGGCTGGACACGTTTGTACCGTCATGGGGTTCGAAGAGTACTACCCGATTGCGGCCAAGTACAAAGCGCCTATCGTGGTGACGGGCTTCGAGCCGCTGGACATTCTGCAAGGGATCCTGATGTGCGTCACGCAACTCGAAGAGGGCCGCGCCGAGGTCGAGAACCAGTACACGCGCTCTGTAAGGCGGCAGGGAAATCGCGGGGCACAGGAGTTGATTGGTAAAGTGTTCCGGGTCGTGGCGCGCAAGTGGCGCGGTGTTGGCGAAATCCCCGCGAGCGGACTGGGGCTGCGTCCTGAGTTTGCAGAATACGATGCGGAATTGAAGTTTGGATTAACGGAGTACACCGCCGAAGAGAGTTCCGAATGCATCAGCGGCGAAGTGCTGTGCGGCGTGAAGAAACCGGCGGAGTGCCCTGCCTTCGGCGTCATATGTACGCCGGAAAAACCGCTGGGCGCGCCGATGGTATCGAACGAAGGCGCGTGCGCTGCGTACTACCGTTACCGGCGCATGGAAGTGCAGTCCAAGGCCGCAGGGAAGGTATAGAAGATGTCGGCTCCTAAAGAGTTCAGTTTGAGTTGTCCCATTTCGATCAGCGATTATCCAACAATCACGCTTGCGCACGGCGGCGGTGGAAAGCTGATGCATAACCTGATCGAGAAGATGATCCTGCCGGCATTCTCAAGCCCCTTGGCGGAACCGCACCACGACGGTGCCGTGTTCAACGTTGGAGATGCGCGGTTGGCATTCACCACGGACTCTTATGTAGTGCGGCCACTTTTCTTCCCCGGTGGAGATATCGGAAGCCTTGCGGTCAACGGAACCGTGAACGACCTTGCGATGTGCGGTGCGCGTCCTCTCTACCTGAGTTGCGGGCTCATCCTGGAAGAAGGTCTCCCTATGGAGACGCTGTGGAGCGTGGTGCAGAGTTTGAAGCACACGGCGGAAGCGGCGGGCGTGCAACTCGTGACCGGCGACACGAAGGTCGTTGATAAGGGCAAGGGCGACGGAGTGTTCATCAACACGGCCGGCATTGGCGTGATTGAGCACAAGCTGACGATTGCGCCATCGGCTGTGCGCGCTGGAGACGCCGTGCTGGTGAGCGGCGACATCGGGCGGCACGGCATCGCGATCATGGCGGTGCGCGAGGGATTGGAATTCGAGAGCACGATTGAAAGCGATTGCGCACCCGTGTCGGGAACGGTGATGAAGCTGATCGAGAGCGGCATTGATGTGCACTGCCTCCGCGACCTGACGCGCGGTGGGCTTGGCACGACGCTGATCGAGATCGCCGAGTCGTCCGCCCGTGATATTTCGATTGAGGAGACAAAGATCGCGGTGCGCGAAGATGTAGGTGGCGCATGCGAGTTGTTGGGCTTTGACCCGTTGTATCTTGCCAACGAAGGACGGTTCGTTGTCTTCGTTCCGCAAGACGAGGCGGAGCAGGCTTTGAACGTGCTGCGCAATGCGCGAGATGGTGAAGGCGCTGCACAGATCGGTCGCGTGACCGAGGGCAGTTCCGGTTTTGTTAGCATGCGCAGCCGCATAGGCACAACCCGCATTGTTGACATGTTGAGCGGAGAACAGCTACCCCGGATTTGTTAAGTTTCGATGCCAGATTCAGGAAATACCACATCTCGACGTGAGCCCCATCACATCGGCGTTTTTCGTGTCCGCGTAAACTGATATGTGTTGGTACTGATCCGACAGTCCCGTTCAGAGTAAGCCGATGTTCGAGTAGCTCTGCGCGCGGGAAAGGCTTCCGCGTGAATAACCGAGTCCATTGCGTTTACCTGCCGCACACGGCCGTCCGGTTGAATGTGTGCCGCCTTTATTCCTGTTTATTTCCAGACGTTCCGGTTCTGCGCATGCAGCAGCAAGTGCAGCATCCATCGTGTGCTCGCGCACGCGGTGTGGTGCACCTGCCACTGCATCATGCCTCTCTTCGCGAGAGCGAGCATGGTTCCGGGCGGTCTGAATCATAAGGAGATACGAATGCAGGGGTTCCAAGCCAAAGCTTCGCCACCGTCTGACGATCGTCGTTGGAAGATTGTCGAAGGGGCTATGCGGCGGCACGGCCATGAGTCAAGTTCCCTGATCGAAGTGCTTCATACGGTGCAGGAGACGTTTGGTTTCCTTACGGATGACGCGCTTCGCTATGTTGCCGTCGCATTGCGGGTTCCATACAGCAAGGTTTACGGCGTTGCCACCTTCTATCACTTCTTCAGCCTGAAGCCACCCGGCGAACACACGTGCGTGGTGTGCACGGGCACAGCCTGTTACATCAAGGGCGCACAGAGCCTCTTAAACGCCGTCGATGAGATTGCCGGCATTAAGGCGGGAGAGACCACGAAGGACGGAAAGTTGTCGCTGCTTACGGCGCGCTGCCTCGGTGCTTGCGGTTTGGCGCCGGCCATCGTTTACGACGGCGAAGTCGGCGGCAAGGCAACTGCCGATAGCGTTAAGGAACGCGTCCGCACGTACATGCAAAGCGAAACCGTCGCAACGGGAGTGGGCGCATGAACCAGGAAGACTTAAAAGAAATCGCGGAAAAACAGAAGGAAGCGAATGCTCCCTTCGAGCACAACATCCACGTGTGCGTTGCCGCCAGTTGTCTTTCTTCGCATAGCGACCAGGTAATGACCGCGCTGGATCAGGAAGTGAAAAAGCGCGGCCTGGAACAGTGTTGCAAGGTGAAGGGCGTGGGCTGCATGGGTCTGTGTGCGGCGGGCCCGCTGGTCTCCTCCGGCAACAACGAAAAGATGTTTCAGAACGTAACCGCGATGGATGCGGCGGCGATAGTGGACAACGTAGTAGACGAGAAGCCAGCCCCTGCGGCGATCGTGCTGGATAGCAAGCTGCCCTTCTTCAGAGGTCAGAAGAAGATTGTGCTGGAGAACTGTGGCGAGATCGATCCAGAGAAAATCGAGGACTACATCGCCGTCGGCGGATACGAGGCGCTCTTCCATGCATTGACGTCGATGACGCCGGCGCAGGTGATCGAGCAGATCTCGAAGAGCGGTCTGCGCGGCCGCGGCGGGGCGGGTTTTCCTACCGGACTGAAGTGGAGCACGGTTGCGAAAGCGCCGGGCACCAAGGGCAAGTACGTCATCTGCAACGCGGATGAAGGCGATCCTGGCGCGTTCATGGATCGCAGCGTTCTGGAAAGCGATCCACACCGTATCCTCGAAGGCATGGCAATCGCGGCGTATGCCGTGGGCGCCAACAAGGGTTACATCTACTGCCGTGCGGAATATCCGCTGGCTGTGAAGCGACTGAAGGATGCGATCAAGCAGGCGGAGAAGCTGGGCGTACTCGGCAACGAAGTCTGCGACACTCGCTTCAGCTTCCGCGTGGAAGTGCGGCTCGGAGCCGGAGCATTCGTCTGCGGCGAGGAAACCGCGCTGATAGCCTCGATCGAAGGCAATCGCGGAACCCCGCGGCCACGGCCTCCGTTCCCGGCCCAATCGGGCTTGTGGGGCACGCCAACACTGATCAACAACGTGGAAACCTTCGCCAACATCGCACCCATCGTGAGGAACGGCGGCGACTGGTTTGCGGGCATAGGCACGGAGAAGAGCAAGGGCACAAAGGTTTTCGCGCTCGCCGGGCGGGTAACCAACACGGGACTGATCGAAGTGCCAATGGGAGTATCGCTGCGGGAGATCGTTTACAAGCTCGGTGGCGGCATCCCGGATGGACGGAAGTTTAAGGCCGTGCAGACGGGCGGTCCGTCGGGCGGTTGCATTCCCGAACAATACCTCGACATGGCGGTGGATTACGAATCGCTGGCGAGTGTGGGCTCCATCATGGGGTCGGGCGGCATGATCGTGATGGACGACAGCTCCTGCATGGTGGACGTGGCGAAATACTTCATGGACTTCTGCATGTCGGAGTCGTGCGGGAAGTGTGTGCCCTGCCGGGTTGGCACGGCGCACATGTACGACCTCCTGGCGAAGATCACCAATGGCACAGCTTCGCAAGAAGACCTGGCAATGCTGGAACGGATCGCGGAGGTGGTGAAGTTCACCAGCCTGTGCGGGCTGGGACAGACGTCGCCGAACCCGGTCTTCAGCACGCTTCGCTACTTCCGTGATGAGTACCTGAACCACATCGAGCGCAAGAGCTGCGGCGCTGGAGTGTGCAGTCAGCCGAAAGCGGCGGGGGTGGGTGCATGAGTCCAGCCAGTGTGGAGATCAAGACGTTGAAGATCGACGGGCGCGATGTAGGCGCTCGTGAAGACCAGACGATTCTTGAGGTCGCGCTCGAGAACGGTATTTACATTCCGACCTTGTGCCACCTTGAAGGATTGACTGAGATCGGCGCGTGCCGTATCTGCCTCGTCGAGGTAAAGGGTACGCCAAAGCTGCTGCCAGCTTGCGTGACGCGCGTGCAAGAGGGCATGGAAGTGATGGTCAACTCGGAGAGACTGCAGAACTACAGAAAAGTAATCGTAGAGCTTCTGTTTTCCGAGCGTAACCACATCTGTTCGGTGTGCGTCAGCAATGGCCACTGCGACCTGCAAAGCATGGCGCAGAAGCTGGGCATCACGCATATTTCGGTACCCTATCGTCATCCGCATATGCCGGTGGACGCCTCGCATGAGCGCTACATCAACGACCACAACCGCTGCATCCTGTGCACGCGTTGCGTGCGCGTGTGCCACGAAATTGAAGGTGCGCACACGTGGGATGTGACCGGACGCGGATCGCAGGCGAAGGTGATCACCGACCTGAATACGGCCTGGGGCGAATCCGATACATGCACATCCTGCGGCAAGTGCGTGCAGGTGTGCCCAACCGGCGCTCTCTCCGAAAAAGGCAAGTCCGTGTCGGAGATGTCGAAACGCAGGCAGTTCCTGCCTTACCTGACGCTGATGCGGGAGGGACGTCCATGAGCAAAGTGAAAGTTGCAACGGTATGGCTGGACGGCTGCTCGGGTTGTCATATGTCACTACTGGACATCGACGAGCGGTTGATTGCATTGGCGGAAAAAATCGACCTTCTTTACGGTCCGCTGGTGGATGCGAAAGTATTTCCCGAGTGGGTTGATGTGACTCTGGTGGAAGGCGCGGTGAGCAGCGAAGAGGACCTGGCAAAGATCCGGAAAATCCGGGCACATACCAAGATCCTAATCTCGCTCGGCGACTGCGCGGTGACGGGGAATGTGCCGTCGATGCGCGACGTATTCACCGTTGATGAAGTCCTGAACCGCACTTACGTCGAGAACTCCGACCTGAAGCAGTTGGCGCCGGAGAGCGTTGTGCCGAAGCTGCTGAACAAAGTACGCCCGGTTCACGAGTTCGTGAACGTGGACATCTTTGTACCAGGCTGTCCGCCTTCGGCCGACAACATTTTCTACGTCCTCTCAGAGTTGCTGGAGGGTCGGATGCCGGACCTGGCAATGACGGCCCGCTTCGGCGCATAGGAGCCACCATGCAGAAGATCACGATCGAACCAGTCACACGCATTGAAGGGCACGCAAAAATCACCTTGCATGTCGATGACTCAGGCAACGTGCAGGACGCGCGTTTCCACGTAACGCAGGTACGCGGCTTCGAGAAGATATGCGAAGGACGTCCCTTCACCGAGATGCCGGCCTTGATGGCGCGCATCTGCGGCATCTGCCCGGTGAGCCACCTGATTGCATCCGCGAAAGCATGCGACGCGATCTTAGCCGTCCGAATTCCGGAGACGGCGCAGAAGTTGCGCCGCATCATGAACCTGGCTCAGATCGTGCAATCGCACGCACTGAGCTTCTTCCATCTATCCTCGCCGGACCTGTTGCTGGGCATGGAAAGCGATCCAGCGAAACGCAACATCCTTGGCGTACTCGCGGCGAATCCGCAGATGGCCCGCGATGGCATACGGCTGCGCCAATTCGGACAGCAGATCATCGAGTGCCTAGGCGGCAAGCGCATACATCCGGGCTGGATCGTGCCGGGCGGCGTAAGCGAACCGCTGACGCAGGAGCGCCGTGACCAGATCATGGCGATGCTGCCGGAAGCATTGGCGATCTCGCATCGGACGTTGACGTGGTTCAAGAGCCAGATCGAGAGCTTCCGGAAAGAAATTCGTACATTCGCAAATTTCCCGACGCTCTTCATGGGCCTCGCGAACGAAGAAGGCGAACTGGCGCTCTACAAGGGCTGGATACGGTTCATTGACGCGGAAGGCAACATCATTGCCGACCACATTAACGGTCCGGAATACCAGAACTACATCGGGGAATGCGGCGAGCCGGATTCATACCTCAAGTCCACCTATTACAAGCCAATGGGCTACCCGGAGGGCATCTACCGTGTGGGTCCGCTGGCACGGTTGAATCTGTGCAAGCGTATCGGCACCCCTCGCGCCGATGAAGAGTTCGCGGAATTCCGCGAGCTGGAACGGCACACGGTCCTGAGTTCGTTCTACTACCACTACGCGCGGCTGATCGAAATACTGTTCGCAGTGGAGCGGATCGATCAACTGCTGCACGACCCGGAAATCCTGAGCAAACACGTTCGCGCGTTCGCCGGTCCGAACAACTACGAAGGAGTTGGAGGGTCGGAAGCACCACGTGGCACGTTGATACATCATTACAAAATCGACGAGAACGGTTTGATCACTTCGGCAAACCTGGTGATCGCGACCGGACACAACAACCTCGCCATCAACAAGGGCGTGCTGCAGGTGGCCAAGCATTTCGTGAAAGGCGCCAAGCTGCAGGAAGGCATGCTGAATCGGGTTGAGGCAGTAGTAAGGGCCTTCGATCCGTGCCTCAGTTGCTCGACGCATGCGCTCGGGCAGATGGCCATGCATATCGAGTTGCGCGGCCCCGATGGCGCGCTGCTGGACGCACTAGGGAGGAACTGATGTCAAAGGTGATCGTCATTGGATACGGCAACCCCCTGCGCAGCGATGACAGCTTCGGCTGGCGCGCTACGGAGGAATTGCAGAAGCTCATCAGCAACAACGAAGTTGAGTTCATCGAATGCCAGCAGCTCGGTCCGGAACTGGCAGAGAAGATTTCGCACACGGAGTTAGTGATCTTCATCGACGCATCCACGAACGGTGTCGCGGGCACTATTTCATGCCGTAACATCGAGGCGGCAGAACCGAAATCGGGGAGCCTGACTCATCACATGGACCCTTCCACCCTGCTTACCTGCGCACTGACGCTCTATAAGCAGTGCCCTGAAGCGTTGATGGTGACGGTGACGGGCGAATGCTTCGGGTACGGCAAGAACCTGTCTCAGCCGGTTGCCAAAAGTCTGCCCGGTATTGTGCATCATCTGCACGAAGTGGTTGCGCAGAAGTGCGGCATGGCTGAGGTTGCTCACGCTTAAAACCTGATCAATCGTAAAGTGCAAAGCTCCTTCGCATAACGCGAAGGAGCTTTTTTCATTCATTGCGTCGTGAGAAGCCGGGCGAGACTCGCCAGAACCTCGGACTACTTCTTAGTTCGCGAGGCTTCTGCCACAACTTCCCGCGACAGATCTGCAATCACATCCGCGGGCTTCCACTCGTTTCCGCGATACACGGCCGTGACCTTTCCTTGTGAATCGGTCAGCACGGTTCGGAGCGAATGGACGATTTGCGCGTTCTCCTTCAGATAGCTGAGGCCGAAGAATTCTGCGATGCGGCGCACCTGGTCGGGAGTTCCGCCTGCGAAGGTCCAATGCGTCAGCTTGGGATCAACTTCTCCTGCGTAGCTGGCTGCGTATTGCCGAAGAACCTCGGGCTTATCGAACTCTGGATCGATGCTGATGCTGAGCATCTGCAAATGAGAGTAGAGATCTGGCTGCTGCTGCTTGAGCTGGCTCGCGATCTCCGCGAAGTTGTTGCTCATGCGAATACAGTAATCCGGCAGGGGACAACGCGTGTAGATGAACGTGAGCAGGAGCGGCCTACCGCGGAACTGGTGCATGCGGATGGACTTGCCGTCCTGGCTGACAAGCACGAAGTCGGGGATGATGTCACCAACCTGGGACTCGCGCACCCCCTGTTTAGCTGCGGGTTCTGGTTGGGTTCCTGAATTCTTCTGAATCGATAACTGCTCAAGATAAGCGCCGTCGCGATCGACTACCAGAACCGCGCCGATCTCGTCGCCCGGTTCGAGCACGTTCAGCGCCCATTCGTCCTTCACCTTGAAGGACATGGTCATCGCCTTCATGAAACCGGGAATTTCCTTGTGCGCTACCGTCACCTGCTTCGAGGCCTTCTCGACGGACACGACCTTGCCGAAGATATCGTACTGGCGCGGCTGCGCCTTTGGCTTGCGCGAGCAAGCGACAGAGGTGAGCAGAAGCAGAGTGAGAATCGCGAGGACAGGCAGACAGGCGCGCCGCTTGAACAATTTTTAATTCCCTCCCGCAAGAGTGTACGCCTGTAAAGATATAGACGTTCGCGACGGCTGGGAAGGCTTTACAACCTGAGGTAAGTTCTCGAGCCGCTCGTGTGATCGGAAGTCCTGAAATGCGATGCGCATTTTTTGTCTTCCTTCGCGGAGCGACGTAGTCGCGCAGTAGAAGGACCCCCTACCACCAGCGTGGAGTTCGCAAAAGGGCAATCTTCGATTTTGGGCTTGCGCCCTCGCTCATGAGACAAGATTTGCTGTAGTTCAGCGATTCAGCAGCTCAGCGACTTCTCTTCTCCCGAGCGGCGAACTACAAATTCGCCAAGTAGAATGAGGCAAAAAAAAGGGCACGCAGTGAGCGCGCCCTTCATCAGGAGAGAATCTGAGAGACCGTATTGCCCGTGCTTCTCCTACCAATACTTGAGAGTCATCTTGTCAGCCCATACGTTGTAGTCCGTTTGGGCTCTGTTGCCGTTCAGCTGGAAATGGATTCCGACGGAGCCGTTGCCCGACTTCGCTTGCGGGTAGAAGCTCTTGTTGGGATAGCTCTTTTTGCCGTTGACGGTGATGGAGACGAAGACTGCCTTACCGTTGGAGCGAGCGTATTCAAAGGTGACATGCTGCCAGCTATAGGCCGGGGGACGGTTGCAGGCAATTCCGGTACCTACCCAGCCGCCGTTCTTCGAATCCCATACCCTCCACTCATTCTTGCCCCAGGTGCACTGGGTTGAAAATTTGTACCACTTGTTGTCCTTCGACTGGTTGGCAGCGAACTCCAGGCCCTGCGACGCAGAAGGATTGTTCATGTAGTAGTACATATCGAAAACGAAGTGCGTGGCGGTGGAGTTCGACGACATGCGACGCCACCACAGGCCGTGGGAGAAAGAGGTGGAACCGCCCAGAAAGAACTTAGCCGAATTGCCATCAAGAGAGGGCGATGACTGATTCTGGCTCATCTTGTAGATCGCCTGCTCGCCGCCGCCGGCGCAAGAGGTGCAGCTGCCCCACCCGGACATCTGCTCGATCCTGCTAAACACGGCCGCCGTGCTCGGGACTGTGGTCGAGCCCCCGGTGGAACCAGAGGTGGTGCTTGTTACCTTGGCATACACGGACGAACTGAAGGACGCACCAGAGCTGTCCCACGCCTTTACCGTTATGCGATGGCTGCCAACGGACGCAGATATCTTCGTATCGATCTTGGACGTGGATTTGATTGTGTAAACGCCGTTTCCATCCAAATAAATCTTTATCGCCGTAATCGAGCGCGAGGACGATGCCGAGGCGACGACACGGATCGGCGCGGTGACCGACGAGTTGGAAGCGGGCGAACTGATGGTCACGGTGCCCGCGGACGCGAGGGCGGCAGCGGTCAGCGTGAAGACGACCGCCAGCGAACTGAGCCGGAGTGAAGGAAAATGAAGAAATAGATTGCGAACGAGAACCATCAATACTCCAAACTTTGCGGCGCTGAGTTTCCACCGCTCATGGAATTTCAAAACTGCGTCGAATGCGTCTAGCCTACGGAATTGAGTGCGCGCCAGGAATAGGTGCAAGGCCCTAGTTGACGCAACTTCCATTGCTGACACGAAGTTAGGTACTTCCGCCACAGCACTCGTAGTGGAGTGGCTGACGTAGTTGAGTAGCCTAGAGACCTGCATCTGCTAGCTGCAAGAAAGTTCGAGGGTTGAAGCTCGTTTTGCGAAAAGAAGTGCTAGGAGAGGTGTAAGGCCAAACCTTAATCCGTAATTCCAAAACCCAGAGTGATGCGGGTTATGGGGTGCGAATGATTGAAAGTGAGTTGACACCTTAGTTCTCTTCGAATTCATCTCTGCCGGCGTGCCGCCCTGATGCAGGCACTCGCATCCAAGCTTTTCGTGCTGGCGCTCCCATGAATTCCCGTTCGCGTCTCGTGTTCCTTCTACTCGGTTTCGCGCTAATCGGTACCCTTCCGGCCGTCGCCGCGTCATCCTCCCTCGAACGCGTCTGTGGAGTTGTGCAGGATCCGAGTGGGCGCGCCGTGGCAGGTGCGAGCGTTACGCTTAGCGCTGGCGGACAGGAATCAATCGGGAGTACGGATGACAATGGACGCTTCGAGTTCGAAATCCCGACGGCCACTCGCGGCAGCTTGCGAGTGAAGGCCAACGGATTTGCGCCCGATGAAGTCCCTTGGCAGGCGGGAGCAGAAGATGTGAAGGTCGTGCTCAAGCTACGCCTGCGCGTGGAACAGGTGACCGTGACGGCTACCCGCACGGAAGTGGCAACCGAGCAGACGCCCAGTGTGGCCGTAGTCGAAGACGAAGCGCTCCGTTCCTCCGGCGCGCAGACGATCGACGACACGCTAAGGCAGGTTCCGGGCTTTTCCCTCTTTCGCCGCTCAGGTAGCCAGACATCGAACCCAACGGCGCAAGGGGTTTCATTGCGAGGAGTGGGCGCGAGCGGCGCGAGTCGCGCACTGGTCTTGCAGGACGGAATTCCGCTCAACGATCCATTCGGTGGGTGGGTCTACTGGGGACGTGTGCCGCTGGAGTCGATTGAGCGCATTGAGGTGGTTCGCGGCGGAGCGTCTGACCTCTACGGCACCGACGCACTTGGCGGCGCGGTTAACCTCATCGGCCTTCGCCCGATGGACACAAGGCTGAACATCGAGAGTTCATTCGGAACTCTGGGCACGCCACTGGGTTCTGCCGCGGGAAGCATGCGCGCTGGCAACTGGGTGGCAATGTTGAGCGGCGAGGGATTTCGCACCAATGGCTACGTGCCGGTTCCTGAGTCCGAACGCGGGGCGGTGGACACCGTCGCTAATTCCCAACATCGAACTGCACAGGCCAGAGTTGAACGTCTGTTGGGCGGAGCGGGACGCATCTTTGTCTCTGGTTCATACTTTGACGAAGATCGGCTGAATGGCAAAGTCGGCGAGCGCAACAGCGCGGTGATTCGCCAACTCGCGACGGGGGGCGACTGGGCGGGCACCAAAGCAGGCCAAGTGTCATGGCGACTCTACGGGGGCACGGAAGGTCTTCGGCAGAACTTCTTCGCAGTCGCGCCGGATCGCAACAGTGAGGCGCTGACGCGCGATCAGTCTGTCCCCGTTCAGCAGACCGGCTTCTCTGTTGAGTGGACAAAACCATGGGCTGGGCACCAGGTCGTCGCAGGAGTGGACGGGCGCTGGATAGAAGGCGAAAGCGACGAAACGCTCTACGCCGCCGGTGCTGCAACGTCCGCGCAAAGAAACGGAGGCCGCCAGAACACGATGGGTATATTCGTCGAAGGTCTCATTGGCGTAACGCCCAAGCTATCATTGACACTGGCGGCGCGGATGGATCGCTGGACGAACTCTGACGGCCGCTCATTGGCCCACGCACTGACCGCGACGGGGCAGGATAAGAACGTCGCATACGCCGATCGTGACGAAACGGCTTTCAGCCCTCGGATCTCTGCCGTGTACCGAGTGAACACCCACGTGGCGCTGAACGGAGCCGTATTCCGGGCGTTCCGTGCACCCACTCTCAACGAACTCTATCGAAGTTTCCGCGTTGGAGACGTTTTGACGCTGGCAAATGCGGAGCTGAGGGCCGAGCGCCTGACAGGAGGCGAGGTCGGCGCCGTGGAGCAAGCAAGCGAGCGGTTGACATTGCGCCAGACTTTCTTCTGGAACGAAATCAGCGGGCCCGTCGCGAACGTGACCCTGTCTGTTCTGCCGGATCTGATCACCCGGCAACGCCAGAACCTGGGACGCACTCGGGTTCGCGGCCTGGAGCTAGAGGGCGAATCAAAAGTATTCGGAAAACTCTACCTCGGTGGCGGATACCAGTTCGCCGACTCGTACGTTCTCCGCGCACCGGGAAATGAGGCGCTGCTCGGTAAACTCCTTCCGCAAGTGCCACGGCACGAGTTCAGCGTGCAGGCGCGGTACTCTGACTTGAGGCTGGTCACGATTGCTTTACAGGGCCGCTGGCAGGGTATGCAGTTCGACGACGATCGCAACCAGTTCCCGCTGGAGCAATTCTTCGTGCTGAATGCGTTTGTCTCACGCGCCATGGGCGACAGAGCAGAAGTGTTTGTAGCGGCCGAGAATCTTCTGAACAACCGGTACACAATCGGACGCACGCCAGTGCGGACAATCGCAGCTCCGGTGATGGCGCGCGTGGGACTAAGGCTCAAGTTTGGCCGGAAATAACTCTGGGCAGCGAGCCGCCCAACGATAGTACGGCAGTTCACTTGTTGGGCAGGCGCTGGGAATTCCAAACGCCTGACGCCCTGAGTTGTAGGGCCATTATCCAGTGGTGCCGTGATTGCTCAATCCATCGCACTATGCGACCCCTTCGAACCCTATGCCTGACCTCGCTCGCTACAGCAGTGCTTTTCCTGGGAAATTTTGCAACAGCTCAGTGCACCCTGAGTACAGTCTCGCCGTCTGTAACGATTTGCACGCCAGCCAATAACGCCAACGTGACGTCACCCGTACACGTGGTGGCCGGCACCACTTCCAGCACCACAGTGAAGTACGTGCAGATCTATGTGGACGGCGTAAAGAAATTTCAGGTGTCTGCGAGCAAACTGGATACTTTTGTCTCGATGCCGTCCGGCACACGTCGGCTGACAGTGCAGGCAGCGAATAGCTCGACGACGTTTAAATCCACAATCTTTGTGAATGTGGGCAGTGGGACCTCAACGGGCAGCTTTACAGTGAGACCGCGCAATGTGGCGCTGACTTTCACTCAGAAGCAGCAATTCACGACTGGAACGTCCGTCACCTGGGCCGTAGACGGCATCGCCGGTGGGAATGCGACGGTAGGAACCATATCGTCCACAGGTCTCTACACGCCGCCCCACGTGCAGGGTAGGCACACCGTTACTGCACGAAGCACCAGCGACAGCACAAGGACCGGTTCGGCGAACGCTTACGTCACGAACTATCCGGGCGTTTTCACGTCGCACAATGACAAGATGCGAACCGGGCAAAACCTGGGCGAGATCGCACTGTCGCCCTCGAACGTGAAAACATCGACCTTCGGCAAACTGGGTTCGTATGCGGTGGACGGATTTGTGTACGCGCAGCCTCTCTACGTTGCAAATGTCGCAATTCCAAACAGGGGCTTTCGCAACATAGTGTATGTAGCTACGCTGCACGACAGCGTTTACGCCTTCGATGCGGACAGGCGGAGTACGACTCCGCTCTGGAAACGCAGCTTTATCAATCCCGGCGCGGGGATCACGACGATCCCATTTCGCGATTTCGATACAAGCTGCTGTGGAATCCTGGAAACCGGGATCGTGGGCACACCTGTCATCGATAGAGCCAGCAGTACGCTCTACGTTGTCGTGGCGACAAAAGAGAACGGCACCTATCATCAACGGCTGCACGCATTGAGCTTGACCACAGGCGCTGAGAAACTGGGCGGCCCAGTCGAAATTCGCGCCACTGTTCCGGGAAGGGGCGTGGGAAGCAGCGGCGGGAACCTGACGTTCAGCCCATTGCGGCATTTGAATCGTCCGGGGCTGCTGTTGCACAACGGCAACGTATACATCGCGTTCGGATCGCACGGAGACAAGCAGCCGTACCACGGATGGATCATGGCCTACAGCGCGAGCACGCTTTTGCAGATTGGCGTGATCTGCATTACTCCCAACGGCGAGGGCGGAGCGATATGGCAAAGCGGCGGCGGGCTATCGGCGGACGCAGCCGGATTCGTGTACACCGCGAGCGGTGACGGAACGTTTACAGCAAACGCTTCCGGACGCGACTACGGCGACAGCATTCTCAAACTCAATCCGAACGCGCTTTCTGTGGCGGATTTCTTTACGCCTGACAACCAGTCCACCCTGAACGTGAATGACCAGGATCTGGGCTCGACCGGCGTGCTGGTGTTGCCGAACCAGAGTGGCGCGCATACGCACCTGGCGCTGGCGGGGAGCAAACGTGGCGGCGCATATCTGGTCGACCGCGACAACATGGGGCGTTTCAATTCGTCCACCAATGACGTCGTTCAGTTCTTTACTGCCGCCGGGAAGCTCTTCAGCACACCAGCCTACTGGTTTGGCACGTTGTATTTTGTCGGGATTAGCAAGCCTTTGCAGGCTCACCGGATCAGCAACGGCCTGATCAACACGACGGCGGCATCGAAGTCGAGCAAGACGTTCGAGTACCCGGGAGCAACGCCGTCCATCTCATCCAAGGGCAGCACGAATGGAATTGTGTGGCTCTACGAGCGCAACACGACGCTGAACAGAGCCGTCCTACACGCTTACAGCGCCTCCAATGTTTCGCAGCTGCTTTATAACAGTAGGCAAAACAGTACGCGCGATCTTGCGGCGAGCGCGCCTGTGCGCTTCGCGGTGCCGACAATCGCGAACGGAAAAGTGTTCATCGGCACACAGAGTCAGTTGGTGATCTACGGGCTACTGCCGTAAGAGGTTGCCTCAGGGTCGCCGGAAAACATCAAGTAAAATTTCGGCTGCGCGGGCGGATGTGAGACGACCAGCTGCAACCTCCGTTTCCAGCTCTGGAAGCTTTTTCGCGATGCGTGGGTCCGCTCGGAAGTGATCCAGCAAGCCCTGCTCGATTGTCTCCTGCATCCAGTTGCGGACCTGCGTGCGACGGCGGATCTCGAAGTAGCCGTTCGCGCGAGTTGTGCGCTGATGCTCGAGGACCGTATCCCAAATTTCGGCTATACCTGATCCGCTCAGCGCCGAGCAGGTGACAACCTTTGGCGTCCAGCCGCTGGGTTGCGCTGCGAACAAGTGCAGCGCAGTTTCGTATTCACAGCGTGCGAGCCGGGCGCGTGCAGTGTTTTCGCCATCTGCCTTGTTGATGGCGATGAGATCGCTCATCTCCATGATGCCACGCTTGATTCCCTGTAGCTCGTCTCCTGCGCCGGCCAGCATGAGCAGGAGAAAGAAGTCAACCATGTCGTTGACCGCAGTCTCCGATTGACCTACGCCAACGGTCTCGATGAAGACGGTACGAAAACCAGCGGCTTCGCAGAGCAGCATGGTTTCGCGGGTTCGGCGCGCGACTCCACCGAGAGAACCGGCGGAGGGGGAAGGCCGTATGAATGCACTATCGCTGGAGGCAAGGCGCTCCATGCGCGTCTTGTCGCCCAAGATGCTGCCGCGAGAGAGTTGGCTGCTGGGATCAATGGCGAGCACGGCCACTCTTTCGCCTCGGCCGATCAACTCCATCCCAAGCGCTTCGATGAATGTGCTCTTGCCGGCGCCGGGGACACCGGTGATGCCGACGCGAATGGAGCGTCCGGTGTGTGGCAGGCAAAGTTGCAGGAGGTCTTGCGCGAGTTGGTGATCTTGCGGGCGACTGCTTTCAACGAGCGTGATGGCGCGGCCGAGCACAGCGCGGTCGCCTCGCAGGATACCCTCGAGGTATTCCGGGGCGCTGAGCCTGCGTGCGCGCTTGATGTTCTTCACGCTGAGCGACGAGGGCTGTTCAACGCCAGGTTGCACGATGAGAAAGTCGCCGTCGCCGCTCACGATGCGCTCCTTACGCGTGCTCCGCTGCGGCATGGTGCGCCAGCACAGAAATTATCTGCTGCGCCGCCAGCGGAATCACCGTGCCCGGACCGAAGACTCCGGCCGCGCCGCTCTCGTACAGGAAGTCATAATCCTGCGCCGGGATGACGCCACCAACGATGACAATGATGTCCTCCCGCCCAAGCTTCTTCAGTTCTTCCACGACTTGCGGGACAAGCGTTTTGTGTCCGCCGGCGAGAGTGGAAACGCCGAGCACGTGCACATCGTTCTCCGTGGCGTGGCGCGCGACTTCGGCAGGAGTCTGGAAGAGCGGGCCTATGTCAACGTCGAAGCCGAGATCGGCAAAGGCCGTCGAGATAACCTTGGCTCCGCGATCGTGCCCGTCCTGCCCCATTTTGGCGACGAGGATGCGGGGACGACGGCCTTCCGCCTCAGCGAACTCATCGGCCATTTTGCGAGCTTTCTGGAAGTTTTCGTCAGACATGCTTTCGGCTGCGTAGACGCCGCTGATTGAGCGTACTACGGCCTGGTAGCGTCCGTATACGGTTTCGAGCGCGGAGGAAATTTCGCCCAGGGTCGCACGCTTGCGTGCGGCATCGACGGCGAGGGCGAGTAGATTTCCCTCTCCGGTCTTCGCGGACTCGGTAAGTGCCTTCAGTGCGGCTTCGACTTCTGCGCTGCTGCGTCCGGCCTTCAAGTTCGCCAATCCGCTCAACTGCGCTTCGCGTACGGCGGCGTTATTGACTTCGAGCACGTCTAGCGGAGCTTCCTTTTCGAGTACGAACGCGTTTACGCCAACGATGACGTCCGAGCCGGAATCGATGCGCGCCTGCTTGCGCGCAGCCGCTTCTTCGATGCGCATCTTCGGCAAGCCGGCTTCGATAGCCTTAACCATGCCGCCCACTTGCTCGACTTCCTGAATGAGTCCCCACGCGCGGTGCATGAGTTCGTGCGTGAGGTGTTCGACGTAGTAGGAACCGGCCCAGGGATCGACGGCACGGGTGATGTCGGTTTCTTCCTGGAGGTATATCTGTGTGTTTCGCGCAATGCGCGCGGAGAAGTCCGTGGGCAGCGCGATTGCTTCATCAAGCGCGTTCGTGTGCAGCGACTGTGTGTGACCAAGCGCGGCAGCCAACGCCTCGGTGCAGGTCCGAATGATGTTGTTGAACGGATCCTGCGCGGTGAGGCTCCAGCCGGAAGTTTGCGAATGTGTGCGCAGGGCGAGCGATTTCGGGTTCTTGGGATTGAACTGCTTCACGAGCTTGGCCCAGAGCACGCGTGCGGCGCGCATCTTCGCGATCTCCATGAAGTGATTCATGCCGATGTCCCAGAAGAACGAAATGCGCGGCGCGAAGCTGTCAACATCCAGTCCGGCGCGAATGCCGGTCCGCAGATATTCAAGACCATCGGCAAGCGTGTAGGCCAACTCGATATCGGCTGTGGCCCCGGCTTCCTGCATGTGATAGCCGCTTACGCTGATGAAGTTGAACTTGGGCATGCGCTCGGAGCAGAAACGGAAGATGTCGCCGATGATGCGCATGGAAGGCGTGGGCGGATAGATGTACGTGTTGCGGACCATGAACTCTTTAAGAATGTCGTTCTGTATGGTTCCGCTGAGCTTCTCGGCCGGGACTCCCTGCTCTTCCGCTGCGACGATGTAGAACGCCATGATGGGCAACACCGCACCGTTCATGGTCATGGACACCGACATCTGGTCGAGTGGGATCTGGTCGAACAATACCTTCATGTCGAGCACCGAGTCGATCGCGACACCGGCCTTGCCTACGTCGCCCACAACGCGCTCGTGATCGGAATCGTATCCGCGATGCGTCGCGAGATCGAACGCCACGGAAAGACCTTTCTGACCCGCGGCAAGATTGCGCCGATAGAACGCGTTGGACTCTTCGGCCGTGGAGTAACCAGCGTACTGGCGGACAGTCCACGGCTGAAGCGCATACATCATGGAGTAAGGGCCGCGTAGAAACGGCGCGACTCCCGCGGCATAGTCGAGGTGCTCCATCTTCTCGAGCGCCTCTCGCGTGAAGTAGGCGGGTACGTCAATGTGTTCAGGCGTCGTCCATGGCTCGGAGGCGCGCCTTGATGCCGGGCTGCCGGTTTGCGATGGGCACTCGTAATCGATGTGACTGAAATCTGGCCGCATGACTTTACTCTCCAACTCCCAGCTTGCGCTGCCATGCGCTGAGAACCTCCAGCGCATTGCTGCGAACGTGTATGAAGTCGACCACGCCATCGGCGCGCAATTGCTCGATGGCCTCACTGGGATAACCGGCTATGAGAACCGGAACCGGCTTCTCTGCGTTCTTAACCTGTTCACAGATTGGTTTTGCGATCTGCAAGTATTCTGCGTCCGAGCTGCACAGGACGATCGTGTCCGCATGCGCGTCTATAGCGGCGCGCACGGAGGCGTCCAGCGTTTCGCCCGTGCCGGTCACAACGTTGAAGCCGCCGCAGCCGAAGAAGTTTGCGGCGAAGCCCGAGCGGGCCTTGCGCATCTTGAGATCGCCGAACTCGAGCAGATAAACGCATGGAACGCGTCCACCAGCGGCCGTGTAGCGCTCCATCCCCAGGCGCAACGATTCATATGGCTGGGCAGCGCGGTACGGTTGCAGGGCTTCGACTTCAACGACGAAGGGCGCTGCAGAGACAAAGTCGCCGACGACGAGCCCTTGCGCAAACTGCTTCATCGCTTTCGCGGATTCCGTGTCGACAGCGATTCCCGTGCGCTTCAACGGCGTTACGTTCTCGCCTGGCTTGTTGGCTGCGAGTGCGCTCTCTCCAGAATTCGGATAATGATTGGTCCCCAGAAGCGTGCGGCGACGCGACGCAACAGCGTCATTCTTGACCTTGCGTGATGCCCGCACCTGCTGCTGTATGAGACCGCCTTGAATTGCCTTGACCACTCCACCCGCGGCTTCGATCTTTTGGAACAGTGTCCAAGCTGCGCGAGCAATGGAGTCGGTCAGAGTTTCGATGTAGTAGGAGCCGGCTGCGGCGTCGACACAGCGCCCCAGAGATGCTTCGCGCTTGAGGATCGTTTGCGTGTTGCGCGAGAGGCGTCGCGACAGGTCTGTGCCAGGCCCGGAAGGCCGATCAAACGGCACAACCGTTACTGCTTCCGAACCGCCAACGGCGGCAGACATGGCTTCGGTGGTGGCGCGGAGCACATTGACGTGCGGATCGTAAATCGTGGCGCTCCACTCTGAAGTGCGGGTGTGCACGACCGGCTTGAGCGCTTCCTTCGTAGACGGCTTGAATTCAGCAATCGCGCGCGCCCACAGCAAACGGAATGCGCGCAGCTTGGCAATCTCGAAGAAGTAGCTCGTACCCGCAGTGAGCGAGAAGCCGAGAGATGAAGCCGCGTCATCCACAGAGAGACCGCGCGCGCTAAGCTCGGCGAGGTATTCCACCCCTGTCCCGAGAGCGAAGGCGACTTCCTGCACGACGGTGCCACCGCACTCGCGATAGTCGCCGGCTCGGACGGTCAACGGACGGAAGGCCTGCGCCCGGGTGCGGCACAGACGAACGACATCCGCTACTTCGTCGAACATGCGCTTGCGATCCTGTGACGATCCACCGGCTAAAACAAGATCCGTGATCGGATCGTAGTCAACGCTGCCCTGCAAGCGCGGTAAGTCTCCGCGCATTTCAACTGCTTCCAGTAGCAGCAGGAGCATGGGGAGCGCGAGCCGGCCGGAGCGGAAATGGAGCGGAACGCGTTCGAGAGAAATTTCGTCCAGCAACTGCTTCATATCTTGAAGCGTCTGGACAGAGACTCCGCGCAGTCCTCCGACGCATGGCTCTGCAGCAAAGCAGACCTCGTCGGCGCCACCGCGCAGGGCTTCACGCGCGTATTGATTGGCCTTGCGCACGTCAAGTTCATCGATCTCCTGCCGAACGGCCCAACCGGGGGTGGAGCGAGTGCCGCGTACGAATGGAAAATCACCGGGCGCTGCCGCCAGTTGACGGTCAAGTCCATCGAGATCTTGCCTGCGATAGTAGGGCTTTACAGCGATCTGCTCGTCGGAGCGCCACACAAGCTTCTTGTCATAGTCGGCGCCCTTCAAGTCCTTGCGGATTACTTCTTCCCATTGTTCGGTTGTGACTGGTGAAAATTGCTGCAACAACTCGAGCCCATCATCCTCTTTCATTCTTAGCCTCTGGGGTCTTCGACGACTTCGATAAGGAATCCGAAGGGAACATCTGCGCGCGATTTCGGGTGAACGAAGAATACAGTTGTGCCCCGGGATCCAGGACGCGGCGCTTTGTCGATGAGATTGAATCCCTCGCTCTTCATGTAATCGAACGCGGCCTGCGCGCTGCGCACGCGGAAGGCAATGTGCGCGAATCCGCCGCGGCCACCGTTCTTGTCGAGCAGCTTCTGTACGGGCGATTCGGGACTGAGCGGCTCAAGCAACTGAATGAGATTGGGGCCGTCGCCGACTTGCAGAAGCGCCTCGCGGACCTGATCGCCGCCGTAGACTTCCTCGCGATGAATTTCGCGAAAGCCCAGCGCTGCATAAGCCTTCACCTGGGGGTCAAGCTCGCCATGCTTCACGGCTATTGCCAGGTGGTCGAAGAACAAAATGCCTGGGACCTTCAATAGGTCTTCATTGAACGACGTAGCAGGTACATTCATCTGAAATCCTCTGTTGCCAGTAAGCCTATTCGAACTCGACCAGCACCTGGTTAACTTGAACGCCATCTCCGGGCTGCACGTTGATGGTCTTGATTTTTCCACCGACCGGAGCAGTCACATTGGTTTCCATCTTCATTGCTTCGAGTACCAACAGCAAATCGTTGGGCTGAAGTTGCTGGCCGATCTGCGCATTAAGGCGAATCACGATGCCCGCGATCGGACTGCGGCACACCTTGTCTTCATCAACGTTGGCGTCCGAGGGTGCTGCTTTGGGTGCTGCCGCGGCGGGTGCCGCTGACGGCACAAACGTTGGGGCCGGCGCATAGGATGGACGGTAACTGGCATACGAATGCCCCGCCGACTCCTCCTCGGGCATCTCGATGTCAACTTCGTAGGTCTTGCCTTCAATTCCGATTTGTAGCTTCAAGCAGAACTCCTCGTTGGAACTTGTGCATAGCCTGGCGAATCAGTGCGACAGGCTGAGATTGTGCGAAGCCTGCACGTAAACGCGTCCTTGCTGCGCCCACGCGCTAGTGCCTGCGGGCTGAATGAGCTTGGCCTGACGCACGCGAACACGCTTGCCCAGGAAAGCGGCAACAGCTGCGGCGATCACCACCAGCGTCTCTTCGGTAACTTCGTTCGTTCCGGCCGTGTTGTTTCCGGCCGGCTGCGATGACGCGGCCGGGGTTTCGGACTTCGCAACCGGCACGGTGGCAGCCGGAGGCTCCACCGCTATCGCCTGTTGCGGAGCGGCCACGGGCGCAGACTCCTGCGCCCGTGCGGATTGCGCTCCCAGCGCGCTCCTGCGCTCGAACTCGCGCAGCATCATGCTGCGGGTGCCGTAATATGTGACGATCCACCCGATGACAACGAGCAGCAGCAAGAACGGCTCGAAGCCGACGATCTGGGTTGTTACAGCTTCCATCAATAGCAATGTCATATGCGCCTCGCGGTCCCCTTCGGTTTAGAGCGGAATGAGACCGTGCTTCTTCGGCGGACGCAGTTCGCGTTTCGCGTGCAGGGCCTCAATCGCCAGGCAGAGATAGCGCCGGGTTGCAGAAGGCTCGATGATGTCGTCAACGAGACGGCGTCCAGCGGAGACGTATGGATTTGCGAAGGTGTCGCGATACAAATCGATCAGCTCCTTACGCTTCGCATTCTTGTCGTCGGCTGCTTCGATCTCGCGGCGGAAAACGATCCCTGCCGCACCTTCAGCACCCATGACCGCGATCTCCGCCGTCGGCCATCCAACCACTCTGTCCGCGCCGAGGTCCTTGCCACACATGGCGAGATAAGCCCCGCCGTAAGCTTTGCGTAGCACGACCGTGATTTTTGGAACCGTGGTGGCCGAGTAGGCGAAGAGCATCTTCGCGCCGTGGCGAATAATGCCACCGTATTCCTGCTGAACGCCGGGCAGGAAGCCGGGCACATCGACAAAGGTGATGAGCGGGATGTTGAACGCGTTGCAGAAGCGGATAAAGCGCGACGCTTTGTCGCTGGCGTTGATATCGAGCGCTCCGGCGAGATAGTTCGGCTGGTTGGCAACGATACCAACCGAGCGGCCCTGAATGCGTCCGAAACCGATAACGATGTTAGGCGCGAAGCCGGGCTGAATTTCCAGGAAGTCGTGGAAGTCGAGCACCCGGGCGACAACGTTGCGAACGTCGTAGCCGACCTTCGTTTCCGCGGGAACGAGGTGGTTCATCTCCGGATCGTCATCCGGCGTATTCTCGTACGGCAACCGCGGCGGATCTTCCAGGTTGTTCGAAGGCAGGAAGCTGAGAAGCCGCTTGCAGGTGTAGAGCGCTTCTTCATCGTTCTCGGCGATGAAGTGGACGACGCCGGAGTTGTTCATTTGCGCAACGGGTCCGCCGAGGTCTTCAGCCGTAACGACCTCGCCGGTCACCTGCTTGATGACCGAGGGGCCGGTAATGAACATCTGTGCCGCCTTGGTCTGAATGATGAAGTCGGTAAGCGCGGGACTGTATGCGGCACCGCCGGCGCAGGGTCCGCAAATCAGCGAGATCTGCGGCACGGTTCCGCTGAGCATAACGTTGTTGTAGAAGACGCGGCCGTAACCGGAGAGGCTGTCGATGCCCTCCTGCACGCGCGCTCCACCGGAGTCATTGACGAAGATGAACGGGGACCCGGTCTTGAGCGAGCAGTGCATCATCTCGCTGATCTTGTCGCTATGGACTTCACCTGCAGCTCCGCCAGCGACCGTGAAGTCCTGGCTGGCGAGGTGAACGAGACGGCCGTCGATGGTGGCGCAACCGGTGACCACACCTTCAGAAGGCATGGGCTTATCGGCCATTCCAAAAAGAGTGCAGCGATGCTCGGCGAAGAGGCCGATTTCCTGGAAACTTCCAGGATCGGTTAGCTTCTCTACGCGCTCACGCGCTGTGAGTTTTCCACCCTTGTGCTGTTTCTCGATTTTGTCGAGACCGCCTCCGAGCTGGACTTCGGCGCGCTTGGCGCGCAGTTGCTCGATCTTTTCATCGATGGTTTTTGCGATCTTCGGTTGTTCTAGCGTTGGTGTTGCCATTACGAAACTCCTGTCGTGCAGCGAATCAGGCAAGCTGACTCAGCGTTTGTGCGCCGCTCGGATAGCTCTTCGGCGCCTTGGACTACTTTGCCGGAGCCACGGACACCTTGTGCGACTTGCCATTGAGCGTGACGACGTAGTTAGCTGCGTTTTCCTGTTGCGCCGGTGAGGGCGTTGTGCCGCCGGCGGCGGGCTTGGCAGCCGCGGGTGCCGGAGTAGCCGCCTTCGGCGGTAGCTTCGACAGGTTCTTCGGACCCTCGTGACGCGAGGCAAAGAACTTGGGCGCGACTTGAGGAAACATCGCAGCGGTAAGAACGTCTTCATCACTGCCGTTGCAGCCCTTCAGCGCAAGCGCGTCGGAGCGCAGATGCTCCCACTCCGGCTTAAGCAGGTCAGCGGGACGGCAGGTGATCGCTTCCTTTTTGGCATGTTCGCAGGCGCGCTTGAGAACATCGGGATCCTTCTCGCCGAGGGTGCTGCCGTAATAGCCCAGCATGAGATCGGCAAATTCTCCGGTCAGTACTTTGTAGTCGCCCATGATCACGTTGAACACAGCCTGCGTGCCGACGATCTGGCTGGAGGGCGTAACCAGCGGAGGGTAGCCACTGGCCTTGCGAACGTTAGGGACTTCGGCAAGTACCTGTCCGAGCTTGTCACCTGCGCCCTGCCCCTTTAGCTGGCTCTCCATGTTGGAGATCATGCCACCGGGAATCTGGCTCTTGAATATTTCCGTGTCAACGCCGGTGATGTCGCTGAGGAATTCCTTGTAGCGCGGTCGCACCTTGGCGAAGTACCTGTTCACGTTAAGGATGCGAGCTTTGTCGAGACGCGTCTCCATCCCCGTGCCCTCTAGCATTTCAATGAAGCTCTCGGTGGGATTGTGGCCCGGCCCAAGGCTCATGGAGCTGATGGAGGTATCGACGATATCGCATCCGGCTTCGACGGCCTTCATCAGGCTGACGAGCGTAACACCGGAAGTTGCGTGACAGTGCAGGTGGACGAGCGTCTTCGCGCCGCATCTCTGCTTGATTCCCTTCACGATGTCGTAGGCAGGCTGAGGCTTCAGCAACCCCGCCATGTCCTTGATGCAGATGGAATCGCAGCCCATGTCTACTAACTGCTGTGCCATTTCGACAAAAGCATTGATGGTATGCACGGGGCTGACGGTGTACGAGATCGTGCCCTGGGCGTGCTTCCCGGCCTTCTTTACGGCGCGTATGGATGTCTGGAGATTGCGGATATCGTTGAGTGCGTCAAAGACACGAAATACGTCCATGCCGTTTTCGGCGGCTTTGGCAACGAACCGCTCCACAACTCCGTCTTCGTAATGGCGATAGCCGAGCAGGTTCTGGCCCCGCAGCAGCATCTGCAGGCGCGTCTTCGGCAACAACTTGCGGAACATGCGGAGACGTTCCCAGGGATCTTCATTGAGGAATCGAATACAGGCGTCAAAAGTTGCGCCGCCCCAGCACTCCAGTGACCAGAACCCGGCATTGTCAAGATCCTCGCAGGCGGGGATCATGTCCTCGATCGCCATGCGCGTGGCCATTAGGCTCTGGTGGGCATCCCGGAGGATGAGATCGGTCACTTCGATTGTGCGTGCCATTGCAACCTTCCCTTCACAACTGCGAACCTTCTTACATCTCCTAAGATGCGCGAAGAGAGGACACTCGGTCTGTGAGACGAGTCACGTTCGGGGGTGATCGAAGTGCGTTTTGGCCTGTGTTTACGCTGTCACGAGCGAATGTGTCGTGAATGCGAAGCTGGGTGACGCGCCGCACAATGTCAGGTGAGCAGGACGTTCGTCACAGGAATTTGTGATGCCTCAAAAGGGGGGAGCGCGGCGTGCAGTGCGACGGCGATTCTCCGAGACGCACCCATCGTCAACGCGTGTGGTTCCTGCGAGCTAGCTCACCTGGTGCGCGCAGGCGCCGGCGAGCACGCAGCCGGGGTTCGTGCATTGGGAAAGCCTGGTACGGGCGTTGTTCGCCTCTGAGAGTTCCTGGCTCATCATCTGCACGACAACCAGGCAGAGGTCGGGACGTGTGCGCAGGAAGTCAAGCAGCCTGGGTTGCTCGATAAAACCGAAGAGCGACTGCTGAATCGCTTTTGCCGAGAAAATATACGGCTTGGAACAAAGCGTTGCGGGCAGTCCGAGCAGGGCTCCGGGACCGACGACACGGTTCGATATCTCGCGACCTCCATCGCTGAGCATCGAAAGCTGGGCAGCGCCCTCCATCAGCAGGTAGACGCCTTTTGCAGACCCGCCCTGCGCGAAGATGGTCTCTCCCTGTAATGCGATCTGCGGTGAAACAAGCGCCCGCAGGGCCGTTTCCAGCTCCGGGGTGGTGCGGAACAACGATTCGTTTACAGGTAGCTCGGTCGGGCTCTGCGGCTCATGAGTCATACAGCGCTCCAGCAAGAATTCTTTTCTAAACCTCGCTACGCACGTCATGATGTGATTGCCATCACCGTGGCAAGTGATATACCGGGAACCGCACACCTGTGTGCTCGATGAGCACAACCGGATGCATTCGGCGCACTTTGCCGCCCGTTGTATGCGCGTATTTAAACCCGCACAGCGGCCGCTTCCCTTCTGCGTAGAAGAGAAACGGTCACGCTGCGATAGTTTTTGTGGGGAGTCAGTTTACTGGAGATTGCCGGAAGCAGACTTCTTTGCTGCCGTTTTCTTCGGTGCTGCCGTGGCTGTAGCTGACCCCTCGGCATTCATTGACTTGAGATATGCGACTACGGCAGCAGCGTCGCGCTCAGAGAGGCGGAACGGCGGCATCGGCGGCGCGGCAATTCGACCGTTAAGGCTCGTGCCTGTGGAAAGGAACTTGATCGCGTCAGCTTCATTCCAGCCCGGAAGGCCAGCGATGCCGGGAGCGACCTCCACCCAACCCGGCACGGGCACGGTGGGCTTAAACATCAGCGGCGCCCCGGTGAGTTCTCGACCCTTGATGAACTCGCCGCGTTTGTTTCGCGGAGAGTGGCAATCGGCACATACTCCGACGCGTTCGACGAGATAGCGTCCGCGTTCGAGTTGACCGGAAGGTTGTGCTTTTGTTTCGTTGAGAGTTTTCTGTGCCGCCGCGCCGGTTACGCCGAGCGTAACAACCAGCACTGCCAGACTTACTTTGCGGATAACTTTCATTCGCAACCACCCCACGTGGAATTTGGGTATATTCTGCCACAAACGTCGGCGAACGTGAGTTGCTCGTAGCTGAATCTTCTCAAAAGCGCGCCTGCACACGCATACGCCATACTGACCAGCAGACCTTGGCTGCCTGCGCTCAGGATGACCCTGATCATTGCAAGCGGGCGACTTCGACTTCTTCAGCATCCCTGCTACGGCTTTAGGTATTTTGCGAGGAAAGCGTAGATCTCCTGGCGCGATTGTCGTGCGAACGACGTGTCGATACGGTTGAACTGGTGGGCGCCGGGCACGTTCTCATAAATCTTGTACTCGAACTTCTTCCCTGCTGCCTTGAGTGCCGCGATCATGTGCTCGACTTCCATGACGTTGACGTCTTCGTCATTCGTATTGGAATGGATGAGCAGAGGAGTTTGTATCTCCGCCGCGTGAAAAACAGGCGAGCGGCGGCGATACTCCATAGGGTCATTGACGGCGAGCTTGCCGATAAATTTCGCAAACTCGCGGTTGTAGTCATCCCCCTTGTATCCCATTCGCATGACGAGATCGCTAACGGGCACGCCGGCGTAGGCAACCTGGTAATCCTTTGGCCAGCGCGCGATATTGAGGAGCGCGTGATAGCCGCCGTGGCTCCAGCCGATGATGCCCACGCGCGTTGCGTCAACCTGTGGCAGATTCTCCACAGCCCAGTCGCGCACCGAATGAGTGTCGTCGATCTCCGCGCCGCCGTAGTCAATCTGCTCGAAGAACGATTGGCCAAAGCCGGTGCTGCCGCGATATTCGGGCGCGATAACAATGTAGCCCTGATTGAGCAGTTCGCGGATGATATGCGTGTAGTTGCTGTCGAAATTCGCGTGCACCCCGCCGTGGACGAGAACGATAAGTGGAGCCTTATTCTTTACTTCCAGCTTTTTGGGAATGAACGTCTTGGCGTAGATGATGAGCGGATTACCTGCGCCCTGACCGGTCGGATTGCTCATCCGGATCGGCTTGGTGCTCGTAAGCCTTATCTTGTCGATCTCGGCGACGTCGCCCAGGCGCTGATACCAGAGCAGATCATCGACGGCCTTCTGCGTGGCAAGGAGCTCGTGAATAAACTCCGAGTCATCGCTTTCAGCCGGGCGCGCCGACTGCGACGTAACCGGAGCGTTCTGGGTGAATACGGGCGTGCTCAGAACAGCCGCCAGCAGAATGGAAAGCAGCAGCTTGCTATGTAAACCAGTGCGGTGTGCCATTGCACCTTCCTTGTAGTTCATCTCGCCGACCGGCTAGGTTGGCAATTAAATCTCGTGAACAAGATCGTTCAGGGATCGGCGCGTTGTCCGCTCCGGAGTTTCCGCCGAATACCCAACGGGTAATATCGCGACCGGCGTCAGGCCCTGCGGCAGGGACATTGTCTTGGCAATGTTTTCCGGACTGAATGCGCCGATCCAGCAAGTCGCCAGGCCTGCGGCCTGGATGGCCAACATCGCGAACGTGCAGGCTATGGTTGTGTCCTGCAGGGCAAACAAGGCGGGGCCGTCATACGTGCAGCGTGCGGGGTTCATGCAAAAGAGCAGTAGGACGGGTGCCTCGGCGATGAAGTTCTGCCCGAAGGTTGCACGGGTGAGAATGTCCCGTTGTTCTTGCCGCCGTACTACGAAAATCTCATAGGCCTGAAAGTTCCCCGCCGAAGGTGCGCTGTTAGCCGCCTGCAGAATTGTTTGCAGCTTCACTTCTTCTACTGCTCGCGCCTGGAACACTCGGATAGATTGCCGGTTTTCTATAAGTTCGAAAAATTCCATGTTTCCCTCTTGCTGAGCTTCGGGTACTCAGCTCAAGAGTATAGGCCTAGGGTCTGGCTGCATCGAAGCAAGTTCTGCTTGCGAAGTTCGCAACCGCATGGGCGTAGAATTCCCTGGACGGACGTTGAGAAGCTCGCGTCGGATGTTAAATGAAAGCAACTTGGAGCGTTAGACAATGCAATATCGAAGGCTTGGCCGAACCGGCCTGAACGTAAGTGAGATTGGTTATGGTGCGTGGGGGATTGGCAAAGCGATGTGGGTCGGCGCGGAGGATGAGGAGTCGATTCGCTCGCTCAAAGCGGCTCGTGATGCAGGCGTCAACTTCTTTGATACAGCGTTGGCGTACGGTGCGGGGCACAGCGAAAAACTGATTGCGCGCGCTTTCGGAAAGCCTCCAGACGTGCTGATCGCGAGCAAGGTGCCGCCGAAAAACCAGGTCTGGCCCGTCCCGCCGGGTACGCCTTTGCGCGAAGCATTCCCTAAGGACTATGTGCTTGCATGTCTCGACCAGACGTTGACGAATCTTGGCCGCGACTATGTCGATCTGTACCAGTTCCACGTTTGGACGGACGAATGGGCTACGCAAGATGAGTGGCTGGATACTGCCCGGCAGATACGCGCCTCCGGTAAGGCGAGGGCGATCGGCATCTCGATCAACGACCACCAACCGGCGAATTCGCTGAAGGTCCTCGACACTGGCCTGGTGGAAGTCGTACAGGTTATTTACAACATCTTCGATCAGTCACCCGAAGACGAACTCTTCCCTTATTGCCGTAAACATGACATCGGCGTGATCGCTCGCGTGCCGTTTGATGAGGGCGGCCTCACGGGCAAGATTGGGCCTGAAACGACGTTTCCTGACGGCGACTTTCGAGAGCGGTACTTCGCAGGCAGAAAACAGGAAGTCTGGGATCGTGTGCAGCGCATTGCGAAGGACACGTCTATGCCAATGGCGAACCTGCCGGAGCTCGCATTGAGGTTCTGCCTTTCCGACCCAGCGGTCTCGACGGTGATCCCTGGCATGCGGAACCCCGCACACGTGGCCGCAAACACGGCGGCGTCCGACGCCGGCCCGCTGCCATCCGAGGTACTCCAGAAACTTCGCACACACCGCTGGGTCCACAACTTCTAACCTATTGAAGCAGTATTAAGGTGCCATGCAGAAAGTGGGCCTGATGCAGTCGCATCTGGCCCACTTTCTTTAGTTGGTTCCACCAACTCTCGTTCAAAACAGCTAATCGGTGCCGTATTGTGCGGCATCTCGGAGAGTTCAACGCCGCATCAGTGAACCTGTAGTCGCGAGCTTAGACTCGCCAGAAAAGAAGCTCGGGGACACCCGCGCTTCTGCCGCAGTTTCTGGGTCACTGCTTGTCCTCCGTTCGCCGGTTTACGGAACGGCAGAACGGATCGGAATCATCGAGACTGGCAATGCAAACGGTACTGAGCTCCTGGAAAGAGATTGCCTCCTACCTCGGAAAAGGCGTGCGCACGGTCCAGCGTTGGGAGCGCGAACTTGGACTTCCGGTGCGACGCCCTGAAAATGGCGACCGCCGAATCGTGTTCGCGATGCCTGCGGAAGTTGACAAGTGGCTGCAGAAACAATCTACGCGTCGAAATAGTGAGTCGCAGTTTGCGAACGAGTTCCAGCGCATGCGCAAACTGGTGCACGCCATGGTTGAAAATACCCAACGCGTTCACGCCGTCGCTGAACGGCTGACACGTCACTATAACGATGCCCAGGAACTCCGCACCAGGCGGCAGCGCCGGCTGGTGTAGTTCCTGCTATCGCCTTCTGCCCTGCGCTCCGGCAATGGGTGCCGCCCAGTCGATGAGCGACGGGGGATTGTGGTCATCAACATGGGTAACGATCTTTCGTTGCAGCAACTTGTGAATTCGCTCTCCGAAAATCGCGGCCTGAACCTTCGCGGGTATAAGCAGAGCACGCTCGAGCGCCGCCTGCGGAAGCGCATGTTCGCGGTCAACATCAATACCTACTCGGAGTATCTTGAGCGGCTTCGCGAAGACCCTCGCGAAGTGAATGAATTACTCGATACTGTCCTCATCAACGTCACAGAGTTTTTTCGCGATCCGCAAGCATGGAGTTGCCTGCGCTCGGACGTGCTTCCGCTGGTGCTGAAGGGGATCAGGCCGGGAGATTCGTTCAGGGTCTGGAGTGCCGGGACCGCATCCGGCGAAGAAGCGTATTCGCTGGCAATTCTTATGGCGGAGTTCCTGGGCCCAAGCTTCAGCGACTTCGATGTCAAGATTTACGCCACTGACATTGATGAGCACGCACTGAGTGTCGCGCGACGTGGTGAATACAGCGCCGACCGCCTGCGCCGCCTCCACCCGGAGTTGCGCGACAAATATTTCCAGGGAGACTCTGTGCTGAAGATCAGCCGGGACATTCGACGCATGGTCATCTTTGGCCGCAGCAACCTCGTCAGCGACGCACCCATTTCACATTGCAACCTGGCGATATGCAGGAACGTTCTCATTTATTTTGATAGTGGTGCTCAGAACCAAATCATCGGGCGTCTGCACTATGCGCTTGAACCTGGCGGCATACTATTCCTGGGAAAAGCAGAGTCGAGACTGTCGCATTCACATCTCTTCCAGACGCTCAGCCGGCGGTGGAGGATCTTCCAGAAAATTCCGAAGAACCAGAAGACATATCCCAGCACTCGATTTAATGGCGAGGTAGCCGTGAACGACTCCACGAGAGAAACAAATGTGAACGAACTCGATACGCTTAGGAGTCAACAGCGCCAAACGCTTGATGCGCCGAGGACCGGCGTCGTGCTCAATGAAGAATTGGAGACGGCGAACGAGGAATTGCAATCCACGAATGAAGAGTTGGAAACCACGAACGAGGAGTTGCAGTCTCTGAATGAAGAACTCGAGAAAATGAATGAGGAACTTGAGGAGCGTACGCGCGAGTTAAATGCGATTACCACACGTTATGCGGAGGTGCTGCAACAAATGCCGTGGCCGGTCATCCTGGTGGATGGCGATGAGAAGATACAGTTATGGAATGCGGCTTCGCAACGCCTGTTTGGAGCCGGGGCCACGTCCGTCGTTGGAGTGGATATAGATCAGCTACCGCTGCATGAATCAGTGCAACGCGCCATTGTGAGACGCTATCGCTGGGTACTTGAGAAACGCAAGCCAAGTATCTTGCGCGACCAGAACTTTCGAGTGGATGGAATCCATGGTGTCATGGAGGTCCACTTTACGCCGATCTTGCACACGGGCAGCGAGATAGAGGGCGTATTGATCATGTTCTCTGAATTCGCCTCGGAGGACGGGGCGCGCCATCATGGTTCGCGCGGACTGGAGAAGCCGACAGTCACGGCCAGCGCGAGAGCAAAGAAGTCCGTTTCGCCACGCGATGGAGACTTGAAGGCGAGGTAGCACAAGGTGCCACGGCTTGCGGTCATCCTGCTCGAAGCATAAACTTTGGGTTATCGCTCAGGAAGCGTGCTCACAGGGCCCTTCCCTCCCCAAGGATGACCATGCAGCCGCCCACGCCGAAGGTGCTCGTTGTAGATGACCATCGCATCATCACAGACACTCTTGTCACAATTCTCCAGATGAACGGATTCGATCCGTCGGGCACGTACTCGGGACGCGAGGCGATCAGGACCATCGACCGTTTGGAACCGGATATTGCGCTCTGCGATATCAATCTTGCCGACATGAGTGGAGTGGATGTGGCAATCCAGATTCAGGAGCGCTTTCCGAAATGCCGCATCCTGCTCCTTTCCGGCGATTCCTCCTCCGCGAGCGCGCTGCAGCGCGCTGGAGAAGAAGGCCTTGCGTTCGAAACTGTCGCCAAGCCTATCGCGCCGCTGGCATTGCTGAACCTCCTCCGGCGTACTTCGAATTAGTTGGGAGAGGCGCTCCGCCACAGGCGCCGCGACGGTTTCATGCCGCGAGCCGCCTGTCCGCTTGCTCATGCTCTTCGAGCGGGGGCTGCGCTGCGAGCAGTTTCCGCAGCCGCAATCGCGCCTTGTGCAACTGCGACTTGGTGTTGCCCATCGTGCAGCCGAGCATGATGGCGATTTCGTCGTGCTGATATCCCTGAACATCGTGCAGGAGAAATACGATTCGGTAGCCGGAAGGCAACTGTTCGATGACGCGTTGCAGCGAAACTCGATCTGCTGCACCGGTGAGCGCCGTATCCGGCTGTCCAAGAACCTCCTTGGGAATTTCATCTTCGCCACTGGTTACAACCTCTAGCGGCGTCTGCACCGGTTGCACACGCTCTTTGCGCAGGTGCATGAGAGCCACATTTACGGCGATTCGATGGAGCCATGTAGAGAAAAGCGATTCACCGCGAAACGTATTCAGGCGCCGGTAAGCGCTCAGGAACGTCTCCTGCATCAAGTCTTCTGCAAGCGAACTGTCGCGCACCATGCGCAGGCAGACGCAATAAATGCGACGTGAATATTTTCTATACAAGTGTTCAAAGCAGCCCGCGTTTCCATTGCGAGCGCCTTCGAGCGCTTCGGCATCCGTAAACATTGCCATCATCTCGCCCACGCGCCAAACCTCCTTCTGCATCGAATGTGCATGTTTTGAACCTCATCGTTACGCGGAGCGATGGACGCCAATAGACGCCTGAAATGCTGGATGGGAATGGCGCATTTCTCGATGCGATGCAGACATTAAAGAAGTTGTTATGTGGAGTTCGAGGTTTACACCTGGGGCGAGGGAGTTCTTCAGTCGCCCATCAGCTCTGCTGACGAGTGTGCCTGGAGGATGGACGCTCCGGTCACCAACGCGCAAATTAACATAATCACGCGCACGTACTGTCCTGCATGAATCGCCTCGGTGCCGAAAACCACACGCAGCAAACCGAATGCAGCACTGGTGGAGCAGAAGGCAAAGTAAAGCTTCTCCCTGGCCGCCGTCGAAATTCGTACGAGTTGCAGCAGGATGGAAGTCACGATCACATAAACGGCCACCAACATACCAGCCCTTATGAGCCCAGGACCGTGGACATGAAAGATGGCTGGAGTGCCGGCGTGTGTCGTCATCGTCCTGAGCGCGAAAAGCAGAAACACTATGGAATGCACGAGCGCGATAATTGCCCGCTTGCGGTTTGTGATGATGGCGAAGGAATTCATTGATTCAGCCGTTTCGTCCAGTTTAGCGGATTCCGCCCGCTGTGCCGAGAGTCACTTGTAACCAGCTTAAAAGTACGCTCACTTAAAAGTACGCTCAACAGTTGTCGGTGCCTTGCTACGTTCGAAAACCATTGAACCGAAAACAACCTCGTCGCAATCTAAATAGCGAAAGGTGAGCATGGCGGAGAAGATCAAGAAAACCGAGGACGAGTGGCGGCGCGAACTTACGCCGGAGCAATATCGCGTATTGCGCGAAAAGGGCACGGAGCGTCCCTTTACTGGAGAATACGACGCGACGACGACCGAAGGCATCTATCGCTGCGCTGCCTGTGGACAGGAGCTGTTCACCTCGGGCACCAAGTTTGACGCGGGCTGCGGTTGGCCGAGTTTCTTTGAGCCGGCTGGCTCGGAAGCAGTAGAGACACACGAGGACAACTCTCATGGCATGAGGCGCGTCGAAGTAACCTGTTCGCGATGCGACTCGCATCTCGGACACGTTTTCCCTGACGGTCCTCCCCCTACTGGCGTGAGATATTGCATCAACTCAGTGTCGTTGAAGCAGGAACCTAAATCGAAGTAAACGACGAGGCACATCCCCGGTGCTGCCTCTGGCATACCTCAGTTGAAAAGTCTGGTTGCAGAATCCACGATCCCCAAAAACTAAGGAGTCCTTGATGCCGAAGTTTGTAATCGAGCGGGAAATTGCAGGATTGGGCGAAATGAGTCCGGAGCAAATACAAGCGGTTGCTCAGAAATCCTGCGAGGTATTGAACTCGCTTGGACCACAGATTCAGTGGGTGCAAAGTTACGTAACCGCTGACAAGATGTTCTGCATTTACAACGCCCCGAACGCGGAGATAATCGCCGAGCACGCCAGGCGCGGAGGATTCCCGGCGAATCGTATCTTGCAGATAGACCAGATCATCGATCCCACGACCGCCGAACCAGGAAAGAAGGGTACGCCTGCTTAGGCGAAGCCTGTCAGTCGGCAACATGGTATTCGCTCTGCACTAAGCCGCTCGGATACTGCCGAGTCGCTACGTGACGGAGCCGAACGTCTCGCGGTAAGGTTCCGAAAAGTGCAATTCCGTCGCCAATAAGCACAGGCACGCGCGTGATGATGAGACGTTGGATGAGGCCCGCGCGCAGGAACCGTTGAATCGTGATTCCACCGTCGACATAGAGATGGTGGGCACCACTAGCAGCGAGTTGCGAAACGATCTCACCCGGAGGCCCAGCCATCTGTTCAACAATGCCTCCTCTGGCCGCGGACAAGTCGACCGGGCGACTGCTTAGGACCACCACGCGCTTGTCGCCATAAGGCCAACTCCCAAACGTCAAAACCTTCTCGAAGGTGTTGCGACCGATCACAATCGCATCGACGCTTGCAATGAACTCGTTATAGCCGTGGGGTTCGCCGCCGCCCTCCGGTAGAAAGTCGAGATCGCCGTTGCGTCGCGCGATGAAGCCATCGACGCTTGCGCCGACGAAGACAGATACTGTCATCGTAGTTTCCTCACCCGTGGCCGCCTGACTCAGATAAGGCCGGCTTACAAAACGTCTCTGGACAGCCTAAACGAAACTGCGTTACCTGACGCGGGCAAGTTGCGAAGCGATTTCCCTAATCAGCTAGTAGAGAGTTCGTCCAGCAATTCACCTTGCGGGCTGATGAGCGATATACGCATCGCGATCTGGCCTTGTGCGTGCGTTGAACAACTCAGGCACGGATCGTAGGCCCGGATCACGGCGGACACGCGGTTTACCATGCCTTCTTCGATCTGCTCTCCCTTGATGAAATGCTTACTGACCTGCTCAATGCTCTTCGAGATCGCGAGATTATTGTGGCCAGTGGCAACGATGAGGTTTACCCAGGTGATCGCGCCTTCTTCGTTCACCTTGTAATGGTGGATCAACGTACCTCTCGGGGCTTCGATCGCGCCTATACCTTCCAGCGCGTTCACCGCAGCGGTTGCTCGGACGTGAGTGTCCATGATCGCTGGGTCGTTCACAAGGGTCTCTATCCGTTCCAGTGCGTACAGGATTTCGATGAGGCGAGCGTAATGGAAGAGGAATGCGCTGTGTGCCGGCAACCCGAATCGTTTGCGGAACTCCTGTAATTCAATATCGGCCTTCGGCGTACCGCAACGCTCAATCACATTAAGCCGTGCGAGCGCTCCAACCCGATAAACTCCTTCCGGGTAGCCCTTGGGAGTGAAGTACGGCGCCTTCAGATAAGAATCCCGTAGACTCGCCTCTCCGATCCAGGACTGGTACTCGTCAACCGGAATCTGGTCCTGCACGATCTCGCCAGACTCATTACGGAAGCGCAGCGCCCCATCGTAAATTTGTAAACCTCCTTTAGCATCTACTGTGCCCGCGTACATTGTTGGAGCAGATCCGAAAAACGCGATCTCTTCCTGATAGTCCTCCAGTACAGACTGGAAGAAGTTAAGCGTACGCTCGGCGATGGACTTCGCGATTGGCAACTCCGCCAGGATGTGGTCTCCCAGTTGCTGCGACATCGCACTCATGACGCCCCCGGGGACAATCCACGAAGGATGTACGCGTTCTTGGGAGAGGCCTTCGATGATCTGTAGACCGAACTTCCGAAGCTCAACGCCCTCCCGCGCCAGTTCGGGATGGCGCGCCACCACTCCGAAAATATTGCGTGCCGCGGGGTCGGAATCCATGCCAAGCAGAAAGTCGGGCGCAGACAGGTAGAAGAAGCTCAGCGCGTGCGACTGCACGAATTGTGCGCAGTGCACGAGTTCCCTCAAGCGTCGAGCAGCTGGCGGAATGCGAACCGCCATGATCGCTTCACATGCCTTAGAGGACGCGAGCGCATGGCTGACCGGGCAGATGCCGCAGATGCGCGAAGTGATACCGGGCATCTCGTAGAAAGGCCTTCCCTCGGTGAACTTCTCGAAGCCGCGCACTTGCGTGACGCTGAATTCCGTTCGCGTTACACTCCCGCTGTCATCCAACTGGATCGTGACCTTCGCGTGACCTTCGACCCTGGTAACGGGATCGATCGTGATGCGCTTCATCGGGCGCTCCTTTTATCCGAACTTGACTGAGAGAGTGCTGGGTTTCTTGCCATCCAGAAGATCGGTTAGCAACGTCAGGATCGTCTTCGCCGGCGGCGGACAACCAGGAAGACAGAGCTCGACTTTTACAAATTCGCGAAGTGGTCTGGCCTGCTTGAGTAGTGCGGGGACTCGTTCGCCCGGCACGCCCGGATTTTTCTGGACACCCTCGACATACACGCTTTGCAGTAGTTTGCTCACAGGCAGGGAGTTGCGCATGGCAGGCACATTGCCGGTCACGGCACAATCGCCAAGCGCGATGAGGGTACGCGTACGCTGCCGAATCTTCTGTATCTTGTTGAGATCTTCCTGCGAACTTATAGCGCCCTCTACGAGCGTGACATCCACGTTATCGGGAAATTCCTGCGCATCCACCAACGGTCCGTAAACGAGTTCGATCCGTCGCGCCAGGGGAATAATGGCGGTGTCCATGTCGAGAAGCGACATATGGCATCCCGAGCATCCATCCAACCAAACGGTAGCGACCTTGACCTTCTTCATGCGTGGATACCTCTCTTCCGGACAAGCGAGCTCAGGTCGTCGGTTCGCTTCACCATTTCTTCGACAGCACGGCCCTTCTCGGCGAGCGCGCCTGTCGGACAGGCTTGCACGCACTTACCGCAATTCGTACAAGTCCTCGACTCACCCCACTTTGCATTCAGCTCGCTGCCGATCCTGGTGTGAATCCCGCGAGACGTGAGCTCCCAGACGTTAGCGCCTTCCAGTTCTCGGCACACGCGAACACAACGAGTACAGAGAATGCAGCGGTTATGGTCGAGAACGTAACGCGGGTGGGACATGTCAACGTTCAACTTCGGATAGTTATACGCAAAGCGAACAGTATCGATCCCCATGGCGCTCGCCATGTCCTGGAGTTCACAGTGCCGGTTGGATACGCAGACCGAACAAACGTGATTGCGCTCCACGAAAAGCAACTCCAGCGCAATGCGGCGATAGCGCGCCAGCTTTGGCGAACTCGTAGTTACCGACATGCCGTCCTGGATTGGCGTCGTACACGCCGGTAGCAACCGGTCGGTTCCCGCCACTTCCACAATGCAAACGCGGCATGCTCCCACCGGCGTTATGCCTTCCAGATCGCAGAGGGTCGGAATGTATTTTCCGCTTGCCCTGGACGCCTGCAAGATCGTCTGACCATCGAGGGCGCTGACCAATTCGCCGTCGATTCGGATTGAAAGTTTCTTCTTCGGCAAGGCTTTGCTCCTTCTCAGCTCACGTTCGCGACATCAACGTCGCATCGCAGGCACCGGCACGCTTCATCCAAAGTTTCCTCTTGGCTCAAAGGCAACACGACTTCCTGCTCCGAAACGGCACGCACGCCAGCGGGAAGGACGTCTCCCGAATGGCGATGATTCGGGCTGGGCTCTTCCGGTGCCTTCATCTCGTACTCGAACTGCGGGAATACATCGTTCCAGCGTGCCGCTTCCATGAGAAGCAGGTCGATGTTTTTGGCTGCCCTCTTTCCGTAAGCCATGGCGTTGGACACATTCGATGCGCCGGTGATGACATCGCCTCCGGCATAGAAGCGCGGACGACTGGTCTCGAGCGTGAAGCGGTTGGCCGAGATGGTCCCGTTCTCTTTCAAGCTCAGGCCGCTCGCACGGGCGAAGTCGAGATCGACGGTTTCGCCTACCGCGTAAATTACCGAGTCACATTCGTAACGCTGGATTTCATTTGTCGGCACAGGCTTGCGACGCCCCGACTTGTCGTATTCGCCAAGCCGGGTCTTCATGATGTCGAGGGACTTGATATTGCCCTTCTGATCTCCGATAATGCGATGCGGCGCGGCAAGGAATACGAACTTCACGCCTTCTTCCTTCGCGGCGTGCGTCTCCTCTTCGATCGCCGGCATGTCCTTTCGCTCACGCCGGTAGAACACGGTGACGTCAGCGCCTTTCCGCAACGCGGTGCGCGCCGAGTCGATGGCGGCATTGCCGCCGCCGATGACGGCAACCTTGCGTCCCAGAGCCACCCCCTCTCCGCGCGAAACGGCTTCAAGGAAACTGAGCGCCGGATATACACCCTTCAACTCCGTTCCCGGCTGGTAAACCCACGACTCTTTCCATGTGCCAATGGAAATGAAGACGGCATCGAAGCGGTCGTCCAGTTCATTGAGCGAGATGTCGGTTCCAACCCGCGTGTTGAAACAGAACTTCACGCCGAGACGCTCGATGAGTTGGATTTCGCGACGTAGAATCTCCTTAGGCAGGCGATACTCCGGCAGGGCGAAACGCAACATGCCTCCGGCTTCCGCCATGCTGTCGAATACCACCACGTCGTGTCCGAGCAGGGCCAGGTAGAAGGCCGCTGTGAGACCCGCGGGCCCGGCGCCGGCGATTGCGATCTTTCGCCCAGTCGACGGCAGCTTCCGCGACGCGATCCGGCTCGCTACCTCCTCATACTTGTCTGACGCCAGAATGGAATCGGAAACGAAGCGGTGTACTTCGCGCATGTTTACCGCTTCGTCCAGCATCTGACGACGGCACCGGCTGTCGCACGGATGCTGGCAGACGCGCCCCGTCGAAGATGGCAGCGGATTGTCCAGAACGATGGCTTCGAACGCCTCCTCAAGACGGTTCTCTTTGAACAACTGCAAGAAGCGCGGGATGTTCATGTGCAGCGGGCAACTGTTCTCGCACGGTGACAGCGCGAGTTCCTCGCAGACTCCGGCCTGGCAGCGATGCGCAACAATGTGGTCCTCAAATTCGTTGCGGAAGTGCCGAAGAGTTGTCAGCACAGGGTTGGGTGCCGACTGTCCAAGTCCGCACAGCGAACATTCGCGGATGTAGCGGCTCAACTCGTCCAGCAGTTCGAGATGATGCGTATTGCCTGCGCCTTCCGTGATCCTGTTGAGGATTCGCAGCGACTTGTTCAGTCCGACCCTGCAGGGAATACATTTTCCGCACGATTCCGCGTGGGTGAATTCGATGAAGAACCGCGCGACATCCACCATGCAGTTGTCTTCATCCATCACGACCATGCCGCCCGAGCCCATGATCGACCCAAGCTGCGTGAGACTCTCGTAATCCACCGGGGTGTCGAACATCTCAAGTGGAATGCAGCCTCCGGACGGCCCGCCGGTTTGCACGGCCTTGATCTGGCGTCCGGCTACACCGCCTTCGCCGATGTCGTAGATGAAGGTTCGCAGCGGTGTACCGAGGGGCATCTCCACCAGTCCCGTGTTCCGCACCTTGCCGACCAGCGAGAACACCTTCGTGCCCGAACTCTTCGGGCTTCCTGTCTCGGTGAACCACGCGGGCCCCTTCATGACGATCGGCGCCACGTTGTACCAGGTCTCGACGTTGTTGATGTTCGTTGGTTTGCCCCAAAGTCCCTTCTGCGCGGGATAGGGCGGTCTCGGGCGGGGCCGTCCGGCCTCGCCTTCCAGCGATGCGATCAGCGCCGTCTCTTCGCCGCAAACAAAAGCGCCCGCTCCTTCCACCAATGAAACGTCGAACTTGAAGCCTCGTCCCAGGATGTTGTCGCCGAGCATCCCGTATTCGCGCGCCTGCTCGATCGCACGATTCAGCCGATGCACCGCCAGCGGATACTCCGCACGCACATAGATGATGCCCTCGGTGGCGCCCATCACGTATCCACCGATGATCATTCCTTCGAGAAGAGCGTGCGGGTCGCTCTCGATCTCGTTGCGGTTCATGTATGCGCCGGGATCGCCCTCGTCGGCGTTACAGATTACGTACTTCTGACTGGCAACCGTTTTCGAGAGGAACTCCCACTTATTGCCCGTGAGATAGCCTGCACCGCCACGCCCGCGTAACTTTGCCGCCTTCATCTGCTCGATCACGATTTCAGGACGTCCATCAATCAACACCTTGTAGAGCGCCTGATATCCGCCGATAGCTATGTACTCCTCAATGTCATCGGGGTTGATCAATCCGCAGTTGCGCAGCACGATCTTCTTCTGTCCCTTGAAGAATGGAACGTCAGCCCAGGAGGGAACGTCCGGATATCCCTGTCCGTACTTTATGTTTGCCGTGATGTGGTCCCACTCTTCGATCTTGCAAAAAACGAATTCAGATGTCAGCTTTCCAGTGGTCACGTCATGCAGCACCCTGGCGGCGTCGTTCAACTGCACGCGACGCAGAATCACCAGCGGGCAACCCGGCATTCTTACGCTGATGAGTGGCTCCTCGAAACACGAACCAAAACATCCGACCCCGGCCAGCACGACCTGCGCCCCGGTACGATCAATCGCGTCGGCGAAGGCGTGATATACGCCTTCCGCGCCATTCCCTCTTCCGCAAGTTCCCATCCCCACGGTGATTCGCGGCACTGATGGAACCAATTTCGCGAGCCCAAGTTCACGAACTGCATTAAAAGCGCCGATGTCCTGTATGCGCTCCATCATTCACTCTCCCGCTCGACGGTCCGGATCTCTCGTTGCAGCGTTCGTTCATTCACGTGACCGCAAATCCTGTGATTCACTTCAACCACGGGAGCCTGCGCACACTGCCCGAAGCAGGCCACGGTTCGCACAGTGAATTTACGGTCTTCGGTCGTTAGCTGAATTTTGTCGCTCTCGTTTGAATCGCTTGAATCCTGCAAACCCAGGCCCAGTTCAAGCCGCGCACTTTGCAGCAGATTGCGTGAGCCCCGCGTATGGCAGGCCGTGCCTCGGCAGATACATACGGTGTTCTCGCCTTGTGGCTGCAGGTTGAAGAGCGTGTAGAAAGTAGCCACGCTGTAGATACGCGCCAGTGGCATTTCCGTTCTTTCCGCGATGTACCGCAATGTCTCAAGCGGCAGGTACTTATGCGGATTGTGATCCTGCACCGCTTCCAGGATGCTCAGCAGCGCTCCCGGACGGTCTGCGCGCTTGCTTATGACTTCATCGATGAATGCTTTTTCGACGCCTTGAATCGACTCCTGATTCTGCGTAGCCATGGCAATCCTCTCGTGTGGACACGGAGGGCGCGCGTGAAATCAACACGTCCGGGCATCGGCATAATGCCGTTGTCCGGGCCCGGTCCACTTCTGCACGGGGTCGCATTCTCACCGCAACTTCGACTTCTTACGAAATCAAATAGCGACTTCTGGAGCGACTACATTTTGTTTGTGTTTGTCTCTGCGTACGTCGAACTACGCAAGCGCAGCCTAGAAATGAACTCCCAAGTCCACCACTGTAGACAGTCAAAAAGAGGGGCCTGAGTTGCGGGAGTTGCTGCGCAAAGCCATATGAAGCCGTATGCAGAATGACGAGAATCAAACACCTGCGCAGTGACGCGGGTCACGTCGTGACGTATCAAATGGTTCGGTCGAGAGTGCGTCCGATACGTCCAGAGATAGCCGGCGATTAGTCCGCTTTACATTCAATGACGTACTTTGGGCGGCGCAGTCCGATTCCTTGGATGCTAGATCCAGGTTCAACAATTGAAGAGAGGGGTTGCGGCGGTTTTCCGAAATATGGACCGATAACAGCACAGGCTCTTTCATGCCAGATGTAAACCTCGCCAGCCGACACTTCGGTCAGCTGGCGAGTTGCGTCTTCCTCGATCGCTACGGTGTCAGTTTGCTGATTCGCGTGGACCAGTTGCCAAGTGCCGCGCGCGGACCCGCTGCTCCGGGCGAGGCGGCACAGGTGCCGAGTTTGTTGTCTCCGGTTGTGGCTCCAAAGAATCGGCCACCCCACGCCGTGTACTGGCAGGTGTTGGCGATGTATTCGCTGGCGATCCAGATTGAGTTACCGTCGACGGCAGCGGCGCCGTAGTCTCCCCAGCGCGTCCGCGGCGGGTCGCCAACCTGCGACTTGTAGCTTGTGAAGCCATCATCCTGAGCGGCTCCGAGGCCGCCGGGTACGATATTCCACGGGCCGACTCCGATAAGCGCGTCGATCGAAGCGTAGGCGGCGCTCGGATTCGTGGTGTCGCCAGTGGCGGTGAACGCAATCACACCGCGGCCGCTTGGCGTGACCCCGATGGCCGGGTACGTAAAGTCATATCCGGCAGCCCCGAGGTATCCCTGCGATGCGACCTTCGCCGTGAGAGAACCCGTCGAGACATCCGGCTTGACGATGTACCAGGCGATGCCCGCCCGCTGTGCGCCGGCGTCTGGGTTCAGTGCTGTGTCGAGAGACCCCCACAGCTTACCGTTCGCGTACATGACCTGCTGCATGCGTGTGTCGTTCGAGTCCGGGCGCGAGATCAGTTCATTGTGAGCCGGTTCGCTGCCGAACAGCAGCTTCCAGCAACCCGTACCTGCAATGGTCGAAGTGATGGTGTCGTTGATGCAGAAACCCTGAGGCGCATTGATGGTTGCCAATGTACCCGAGCCGGGCTGCCTCTGCTTCGGCGGAACTCCGTACAGCCCGACCGACAATACTTTATTTGTCAAACTGAGCGCGGGCGACGCGCTGTTCAGTGAAGACGTATTCGTCAATGCCCAGACAACGAGGTTCGTCGAGGAGCCCGTGTAGGCGTCACCCGCAGCCTCTTCGCCAGCATTTGAACTCAGGAAGTACTCGGTGCCCCCTGCGTCCAAAGCGAACGAGCTAGTCCCAGGCGACTGCGCAGGCCAGACGGTGAAGCCCGGCTGCATCTGCGCGATGGGCGACGTAGCGTTAACCTTGTCGGTCGTGTCAATGTGCGCCATGGTCACGTTCGCCGCACCAGCGGCAAGTTGCGCCTTCGAGAATGCGTAAATCTGAGCGCCGTCGAAGTCGCCCGGTCCCCATGGATATGCGTTTGTCGTGATATAGAAGCCGTTAGCGTCCGCGCCGATGTGCGGGTAATCGCCGAGGCAGGGACAAGGGCCACCTGTGTTGCCCGGTGAGCCGTCGTTCGTGACATCCACCCGGTAGATATTCCAGAGGCCCGTCGGGTTCGGAGTCTTGCTGACAGCGATGTCGAGGTGATTGACAGTAGTGAAGGCCCCGTTGGGCAGCGTGTCCAGCGTCAGCACGACAACGAACCAGCGTTGCGTGGCCGCATCGTACAGACAGCTTGGATCGGTAACGAACGGACCACGAACGCCTGTGGCTCGGTTGATTGCCGGCGCATAGCCGAAGAACGAGTTCAGGTCGACAGCGTGATTGACATTCGTCGGAAACCCGCTGACGATGTTCGTAGCCGTGTTATCGGGGAGCACGGACTGGCCTGACGCGTTGAAGATGTTGAGAACATCGTTAACGGCCTCGAGCACATAGCCGTTGCCGGCGCACAGCGCCTGGTCGGGCGGCTCGACGGAGAACTGGTTCCCGCCGCGCGCATAACGTTGCTGAAAGAAGTTCAGTCCCTCGAAGCCGGTCTTGAACTGCGGATTCGACTTGGCTTTCTTGCCGCTGTTCACCGACGCGCCATGTCCGGTGCCTGTTGAAAGACTTCGATTAACGATGCTACCCGGATAGGCACCCGGGCCAGATTCACTTTCGAGTTGTCCCGGAAACTCCGATTTGGTTACGTCGTTCTCGCCGGACGGTGTGTAGTCGCCGGTTTTCGGAGCTGTGGTTCCGGCGAGTGGAATCTGTTGAGCGCTGGCGGCAAGGGCCGACAGGCAGAACACCATCACTCCAAGGCACGCTGCGATCATCGATCGCCTGATCAACGAGACTGGGCTCATTTAGGTTTCTCCTGCGGATTCTTCGGTGGCTGCGACAGGTAAGTTTTCGCGGCCTACGTAGCGAGACATGCGGGCCGCACAACGAACTTACAAGTGGGTTGTTTGTCGATAAGAAGAGGTTGTACTACTTCGGACAATAATCCTGGGCAGCTCTCATTTCGCGTCAGGGGATTTACAAGAAACTCCATACTTCGTACACATGGCACATTAAGAAGTACGGGGGATTGAAACGTAGCGGCCTGTAGCCGCCAAGACAGCGGTCATGTCGAAGGCAATGTTAAAGTTCGCGCAGCGCGACGGCGATTCGTGCGCGTGCCGCGCGAATGGCAGGCGGCACTCCACCGGCAACACCCATCAATAACGCGAACAGCAGCCCCGCCGCCATCAAGGACGGCGTCACCCGGAATGCAAATGCAAGGTGTGAAAAGGTTTGCCAGTTCATGGTTCCCGTGGTCATGCCGTTGAGTGGCAGGACGGCGAAACACCCGAGCACTCCGCCGATGATCGAGATGCACAAGGCTTCAAAGAGGAACGATGTCACCACGCTGCCAGCGCCAAAACCCAAGGCGCGCATGGTGGCGATTTCGCGTGAGCGCTCTGCCACCGCAGAGTACATGGTGTTCAGCGCGCCGAGCACCGCGCCAATACCCATCACAATGGCGACCATGGTGCCGAGCACCTGAATGAGCGTGGTGATAGCACGCGATTGCTTGTCGTAGTAATCGAGTTCGCGGCTGGCCTGCAGAGTTACACGAGGGTCGGATGAAAGTGCATCCTTAAAACGGGTGAAGTCCTCAGGAGAATTCAACCGCGCGGTAACCGATTGGAATACGTTCGGAGGCCGCTTGTATACAGCTTTTATTACGCTGGAGTCGGCCCATACCTCCGAATCAAATGCGCTGCCGCCAGCGTCGAAAACTCCCACCACTGTCCACGTGCCACCACCAAAGTTAACCGTATTGCCAAGATCAAAGCCGCCATAAGTGCGGGCGACGTTGCGGCCAACCACCAACTCGTTGAGTCCCGGTTGGAAGAAACGGCCAGAAACTACCTTAACGGAGTCTCGCACCTCGAGTGCCTTGGGCGAGACGCCACGTACCTGCGCATTCGCGTCCGTGCCTGTCGCCTTAAGCGGGAAGGCCGCAATCACAACGACTTCGGCGCTTACCAGCGGCCCGGAAGCGCTGCGCGCAACACCCGGCGCATCTTCGATCACCCGTTCCTGCTCAAGCCTGATGCCACTTTCCATTTCCGCCGTGGCGCCACCACGGAGAACGATGGCGTTGCGCGGCGATCCGGAGGAGACCAGTGTTGTCTTGAAGCCTTTTGCCATCGACAACATGGCTACGAAGACACCAACCGTGCCGGCAATTCCGAGCACCGCGACCACCGTCGAAGTCCAACGAACTCGTAAGCTGTTCAAGTTGTAAGACAGCGGGATTGCCATGCTCACACCCTCCGCAACGCAGAAACCACATTGAGTCTCATCGCCGAGAGAGCGGGCAGTATGCCAGCGGCAACGCCCACGGCAAGCACCGTCGCCATCCCACTGATGACGCTCTCCAGCGACAGATGGAAGTACGGCAACATCCCATGCGTGGGATCACCATTCAGCGTAAGTAGCTTGGCGAGTCCGAGACCGAGTACCCCACCGATGGTCGCAACCAGCAGCGACTCGGCCAACACCAGGAACAGAACAAAGACGTCTGAAAATCCAACTGCCTTGAGCACGGCCAGTTCGCGCACGCGTTCACGGACGGCGATAGCCATGGTGTTGCCGGTGACCAACAGCAAGGTAAAGAACACGACCGCGCCTATGCTCATGATGAGCAACTGAATATTGCCTGCCTGCTTTGCAAACGAGGCGGCGAACGCTTTCTCGGTGTCGGTCTTGCTCTCCCATGGTGAGTTCGCGAATGTTTCGTCAATCTGCTTCGCTACTCTCGGCGAGTCATCGGGATTATCGACCTTAACGGTGTACCAGCCGACAAGGCCCTTCCAGTAAGGGTTCTCGCGCTCTTCGAGATACTTGTAATGGAACCAGAACTGGGTGGTATCGTCCTGCACGCGCTTGCCCCGATAGATCGCGCGGATGTTGAAGTCCCACGTTCCAGCGAAAATCGTGCCTTTGAGCGGGATACGATCGCCGAGCTTCCACTTAAACCGCTTTGCCAGTTCCGCTCCGACAATTGCACCTTCGCGATCCGCCATGTAGGCCTGCCACTGGTCATCGGAAATCACGTACTCCGGGAACATGGGACGGAAAGTCTCGTCATTGATTGCCATTTGGGCGAAGAAATTCCGCTCGTCCTGGTAGACGCCACCGAACCAGTTCTGGTGAGTAACCGCTTTCACGCCAGGGATGCGAAGCAGGCGCTCCTTATACGAAATCGGCAGCGGTTGAATGATGGAGACCTTGTTCACGACGACAAGACGGTCGGCGCCTGCTACCTCCACTCCCTGGTTAAAGGCGCCGCGAACGACTGCGAGCAATCCAAACAGGAAGAGCGCCACGGCGAACGATCCGATAGTGAGCAGCGTCCGGATCTTTTTGCGGAACAGGTTTGCAACGATCAGACGGCGATACTTCATGGCCGCGCTCCAGCACTATCCGCTACTTTCTGCCCCTCGACGAGCACGCCCTTGTTGAGGTGCAGCAGGACGTGGGCGCGCTCGGCGGCCATGGGATCATGCGTCACCAGGAGTACGGTCTTACCGTGCTCACGGACGAGGCGGTCGATCAGGTCCATGATCTCGTCGGCGCTCTTGCGGTCGAGGTCGCCTGTAGGCTCGTCGCATAACAGGAAGGTAGGGTCCGCTACGATAGCGCGCGCGATTCCGACGCGCTGCTCCTGTCCACCGGAAAGCTGGCGCGGAAAGTGGTGCATACGATCCCTAAGTCCGACCACTTCCAGTGCGGTCTCAACGTGGCTGCGGCGCTCCGCTTTCGAGAGTTTGGTCAGCAGCAGCGGCAATTCAACATTCTGAAAAGCAGTAAGAACCGGGATCAGATTGTACATCTGGAAAATGAAGCCGACGTGGCGCGCGCGCCATGTTGTCAGCTTGCTCGCTGATAAGCGCGTGATCTCGTCTCCTGCGACGGTGATCGTACCGTTCGTCGGGAGATCGATGCCGCCCAAAAGATTCAGCAGAGTAGTTTTCCCTGAACCGCTGGGCCCCATGAAAGCCACGAAGTCACCGGCATCCACGTCGAGGTTTAAACCTTGCAAGACGTGAATCTCTTCGCTTCCGCGCGTGTACTTCTTGTCTAATCCGCGCACGCGGACAAGGCTTGAGCTGTCACCTCGGCCATCGACTCTGACCATAATCTTCTCCTCGAGAACGGAGCTACTTTCCGAATTGTGATGCATCGGCGCTGGTCAATTTCAAGAGTTTGCTAGCGCTTGATGTCTACCTGTTTGCCGTCGCGAAGTCCATCGAATCCACTGACCACGACCTGGTCACCGCCAACTAAACCCGCGATGATCTCCTGATCGCTTCCGCGGGTTGCGCCGACGCGGACTGATCGCCGCTCGACCTTTCCCTCGTGATACACGTAAACGATCTGGCTGCCGTTATCGTTCCGCACGGCTGCCTGCGGGACTAGGACATTCGCGCCCGATTGCGCCTTTTTTGGCCCATCTCCCAGAAACGTCACTTTGACGCCCATGTCCGGCAGGATGCGGGGATCAAGCTGGTCGAAAGAGATGCGCACTTTCACGGTTGCCTTCTGCCGGTCTGCCGTGGGAATGACGGTGCGTACCTTGGCAGGAATCTGCCAATCGGGATACGCGTCGAGAACCGCTGTCACCGGCATGCCGGGTCTGACGCGCGCAATGTAGGATTCGTTCACATCCACTTCAATCTCAATCGACTTCATGTCGACGATAGTTGCAATTCCTGTACGGGTGAATCCGCCACCGGCCGAGAGTGGTGAAACAATCTCGCCGATTTGCGCGTCTTTGGAAACAATGATGCCGGCAAACGGCGAGCGCACCGTGCAATTGTCCAGGTCTTGTTGCGCGACTCGGATGCGCTCGTCCGCAGCGCGAGTCTGCTCATTGGTGAGCGCAATTTTCGCTTTAAGACTGTCGACGGTGGTGCGTGCCAGGTCGAGGGCTTGCGTGCTGGTGACACCTTGATTTTGCAGAGTCAGCGTACGGCGAAGTTCCCGCTCCGCGTTCGCAAGTTGCACTTGCAGGTCGCTCAACCCCGCGGCCGTTGCGTCCCGCTCGGCCTTGGCAGAGTTCAACCGGACGCGTGCATCGGAATCGTCAAGTACGGCGAGCACCTGGCCATCGCCCACTCGCATTCCTTCCTCGGCGTTCAATTGGACCACGCGTCCAGTAATCTTGGCGGCCACCGTGGCACGGCGACGCGGCGTTACGTATCCGCTGGCATTCAAGAGAACTTCCCTGGCCTCGGCGGGTGCGTGCGCGGAGACCACTTCGACCACCGGAGCCTTGCTTCTGAAGGCAAAAACACCCGCAGCGATGAGCAGTACTGCTCCAAAGGTCGCGGCAAACCACCGCAGCCACTTGGACGTAGCGCCCTTGCGCGCACTATCGTCGATCCGTAGATTCGACAGATCAGGCCTTGTGGGAGTTTGTAGCGGATTCATCCCCAATCGCCTCCAGTCACAAGCTTTCAACTCTCATTAGCGAAGCCCGTTGCAAGTAAACCACATCGCTTGAGCGCACGCTACTCAGCTTGATGAGAGTAGCCAAACATCGATTTGTCCTTCACTCCTCTGAATTGATGCTCGATTATTTCGTTTGCTCCCCTTGTTTGACCTCTGGATCAGAGCTATGGTGTGCCAACTTGGCAAGACCTGCGGGCTTGTAGCTCTCCGATGTTACATGTGGCATAAGCCAAGAATCCGGTTACTGAAGTGGCTTTGGAAAGGTGCCACTTTGAAAGTAGCCTTAGCCTAGCCGCTCCGTTCGATCATGCAAGCTACTTCCCCGTGGCTCGCGTCCAAGGTAACGGCTCGCAATGAGGTTGTGTTGTGATTGCTCCCGTGGGTCCTCTCTCTTTTAGAAGCTCCAACTCCGCCACTCACTTGAGCCCCGATGTTTCCTTTCTGAAGCAACTTGCAAGCTCGATCTTCTTGCTGATTGCGCTGACGTTGTTGAACTCCCCACTTGCAGTAGCACAGACACCGGTTACGAATGGTTACAAAGATTTTTCATTCGGCACCTCCGGCATCACCGCAACCACTGGCGAGAAACCGGAAAGCAAGCTGTGGTATACACCCGACGGAATCTGGTGGGGTAATTTTTACAACGATCCCGCGCGGCAATATCACATTTATCGTTTCGTTCCATCCACGCAGTCATGGGTGGACACCGGAACTGCCGTGGATAATCGCACCAGCAGCAAGTCCGATGCGCTTTGGGACGGACAGAAGCTGTACATCGTCTCCCACATCTTCACGACGAACGCGGTCGCGACGAGTTCCAACTGGGGACGGCTCTACCGCTATTCCTATAACTCAACCAACAGAACGTACACTCTCGACTCCGGATTTCCCGTCACCAACGTGACACGAGGCAAGTCTGAAACTCTGACCATCGCTAAAGACTCCACCGGCAAGCTCTGGGTGACCTATGTTGAGGGCGGCAAACCCATGGTGAACCGCACAACCGGCAGCGACGCCCAGTGGGGCACCCCGTTCGTAATGCCCGGCGATACCACTACAACGACGGTCACAACCGACGACATTTCCTCCATCATTGCGTTTGGCGGGGACAAGGTCGGAATAATGTGGTCGAACCAGAACACGTCACGGTTCTATTTCTCCGTGCACGCGGACGGCGGTTCCGACACGGCCTGGACACAGGAAATCCCAATCACCGGTCCAACAGGTCTGTCGGACGATCACATCAATTTGAAAACGACATCGGACGGCCGCGTATTCGCTGCCGTGAAAACGTCGTTCACCGCGTCTGCGGATCCGTTAATCAAGCTGCTGGTCCGCGGAGCAGGCGGGGGCTGGACAGACTATAACTTTGGCCGCAAAACCGATCACCACACGCGGCCCATCGTGGTTCTCGACCCGCCGAGCAGCACCCTATACGTATTCGCAACGTCTCCTGAAAGCGGCGGCGCCATTTATTACAAGAGTTCGAACATCAACAACATTTCCTTCCCTGTAGGACTCGGAACGCCTTTCATCCGCAACACAAGCGAAAACAACATCAACGATGCAACCTCCAGCAAGCAGAACGTAACCAGCAGTTCAGGTCTGCTGGTTGCAGCCACGAACAATACTGTCCGGGCGTACTACCACAATAGCTTCGGCCTTGGCAGTTCCAGTGGCGCGCCCACCATTACGTCCTTTACTCCCACCAGCGGCTCAGCCGGCGATCAGGTCACCATCACCGGGACAAATTTCACTGGGACAACGGCCGTCTCATTCAACGGAACGAACACGGCAACGTTCAACATCGCTTCCGATACTCAATTGACTGCGAGCGTTCCGCTCGGAGCTACATCCGGAAAGATTGCCGTAACCAATGCCGCAGGAACCGGCACGAGCAGCAGCGACTTCAGCATCGCGTCTGCGCCGCCGACAATTACGTCCTTTACTCCGGCAAGTGGCCCCGTCGGCACAGCCGTGACAATCACCGGCACAAACTTCACCAACTCATCTGCAGTCAAGTTCAACGGGACGACCGCAACATTCACGGTCACCAACGCGACGACGATCCAAACAACTGTCCCTGGCGGAGCCCAGACCGGAAAGATTTCGGTCACAGCTCCAGGTGGAACCGCCAGCAGCGCCAACGATTTCACGGTCACCACGACGCCTCCCGGCACGCAGACATTTACCCTGAATCCCACGGCGGACACGTACGTACGTGGCGGAACCTACTCAAGCACGAATTTCGGTGCTTCGACGCTCCTCAACGCACGTACATCCACCGTACCGGACAACTATCGTGACGCTTACCTCAAGTATGATTTGGGCACGATCAGCAGCGTCACGTCTGCGAAGATTCAATTCCTTTCGCGTCTTGGAACGACCGCGTCAGTGCTCACCGAGGTTCGCTCTGTGGCCGACACGAGTTGGGCCGAGGCAGGCATGACGTATGACACCCGCCCCGCACTGGGCACCGTGTTGGGCACCGTCACCGTGAGTGGCTCGACGTACGTATGGTACGAAGTGGACGTCACCAGTTACGTGCAGTCGGAAAAGGCGGCAGGCAGAAACACCGTCAGCGTCGCTCTACATGACTCCGTAGATTCCGGAACCTATCGCATCATCTACGCCAAGGAATGGTCTGCGGCGAACGCCGCAAAGCTTGTCGTCGTCGGTAACTGATGGACCTGCAGTGCGGAGGCTTCCCTCCTCAGCCGTTCGCCGCGCGCTCCATCGCTGCGATGTCCAACTTGACCATCTTCATCACGGCCGCCATCACCCGCTTCGCCTTCTCCGGATCGCGCATCAGGCTTCCTATGACTTTGGGAACCACTTGCCACGAAAGCCCATATTTGTCCTTCAGCCATCCGCACTGCGCCTCTTTTCCGCCGGCCGAAAGCTTCTCCCAGTAATAATCGATTTCTTCCTGGGTATCGCAGTTGACCACCAGCGAAATCGCCTCGGTGAACTTGAAGTGTGGACCGCCATTGAGCGCCAGGAATTCGCGCCCATCCAGATCAAAGCTCACCACCATCACGCTTCCCGCCGGCCCCGGACTTCCCTCCGGATATCGGCTCACTTGCTTGATCTTCGAATTCTTGAACACCGAAACGTAGAAGTTGACGGCCTCTTCGGCTTGATTGTCGAACCACAAAAATGTGCTGATCTTGTCCATGAGGCTTCTCCTTTCAATTGAGGCTGGCATCCCGCCCCACCATCGCAGGTATATCGAACGGCAACAGTCGAAATCGACACCCTCAGGATTATTCCAACACGTGTCACCCGCATAGAAGAACGTCATTTACCATGTCTTCCAGCAGTGTCGATCTGCAACAAACCGGCTGGCAATTTACGAAGGGACTCAAAACTTCTTGAAGACATCAGATTGTTACCGAACAGCTGAAACTCTCACTCCAGATAAGATGCACGAACGCCTATCCCTGGAGTTGTACAGTCCAGCGTGTCGGAAGCGCATATGAGCGTTGCTTCCAAGACAAAGATAGGAAAGCGCGTCGCGCTGGTCAGCATCGCGGTTAGCGCTACGCTGGCTCTTACCAAGATCATCGTCGGACTGCTGGCCAACTCGACCGCGGTCGTGGCAGACGGCGTCGAGTCGGCGGGCGACGTGGTTGCCTCTGGCTTTGTTCTATTCGGGTTTGTGATCGCAGAGAGGCCAGCGGATGATAACCATCCATACGGGCACGGTCGTTATGAGACTCTCACCGGCTTGGTGGTGGGAATCATCCTTGTGCTCGGCGGCATTGGCATCGCATATAGATCGCTTCAGCACGTTGGCGAAACGCATGCTGCGCCGGCGCTCTACGGCATATGGCCGCTGCTACTCTCAATGGTTTCGAAAGCAGCCCTTTCGGCAGTAAAGTTTCGTTACGGCCGAAAGATAGGCAGTTCTGCCCTCATCGCGGATGCATGGAACGACTTCGTAGACATTCTTTCCGCAGTCACCGCTATGACCGCCCTTGGTTTAACTTTGTATGATCCTTCCCGTTTCCTCGCCGCGGATCACTACGGCGGCTTTGCCGTCGGCCTGATCGTGATTATCACCGGCTTCCGTGTCGCAAAAGACACTTCTGACCGCTTGACCGACACCATGCCGCCGCCGGAACTGCTGGAGGAGATCCGATCTGTGGCGAAAAAGGTGGATGGGGTTTACGACGTTGAAAAATGCTATGCGCGGAGTGGTGGGCTTCAGTACTACGTCGATCTACATCTTGAAGTTGATCCTGAGATGACGGTTAGCAGATCTCACGACATCGCCACTGAAGTACGATTCGCAATTCGCAACCAGCTTGACTGGGTCGCTGACGTGCTCGTACACGTAGAGCCGGCGCCAGCAAAGCCGCATCAGAACAGCACCGGTCTCGCGCCAGCCACCTGAGGAATGCGGCTCAATGACATGACCGTGTGATGCTCTCGGGCTTCCCGTGTTGTTGGCACTTGCAGGCGGCGGTCGAAGCCGCCTGCAAGTGTGGGCGCAAGCATCTTTTTGTGGTGAGAAGTTAGAACGAGATGCTGATAGCGATTCCGGGACGGGTGGGATACCTGCGGTTGTGAAGGTAGTACCCGTCATCCACGTACTCGACATAAACATCGTCGGTTTCGTACCAGTTGGGTTCCCAGTATTCTGGATACGGATCAACGGGAGTGAACCAGTAGCCCGCGAATTGGAATCGCGGATTCCCGCCTACGATCATGAATGGGAGACTGTGTACGCGGAACCAGTGATCGCGGCCATAGTGGCGATGGAAATAGCTGGCAGGAATGCGATGGCCGTGATAGCCGCCTCGTTGCCGCCATGTGCGGTGCTCAGACTCCCAGCTCCGTGCTCGATAATGATGCCAACTATCTCGTTGTTGGTTTTCATGTGCACGCCGCTGTTCATGCGTGCGCTCCATTTGCCGATATTGCGCGCGGTCTGACCGTTCTTGCCGGGTGCGCTGCTGCTTGTAGTCCCGCTTGCCATGCCACTTTCCGTTCTCCTGGTGGGCGGCATGCTTTTCGGACTTTCCGTGTTTTTTTTCTTGGCCGTGCTGTGCGAAGCCAAAGGTTGTGGCGCCGACCAGCATCAACAAAAATGCTACGAATAAAACTCCAACTCGTTTCATGGTGTTGCCTCACTTCACTCACAGATTAAATGAAGGTTGTTCCCGCTTCAATGAAAGGAAAAGAGGAGCCCAGCGTTGGGATTTGCTCACCCGGAAAAGGATGACCTTAGCCACGTCCACGCCTCAATGCCACTCTAGAAGCTGGCGCCTGCATCATCGGCGGTTCGGCATCTAGCCACACCTCTGCCATTTGCGCATCGAACACGAGCCATCCCAGTCAGCCATTGTCCGGGGCGGCCATGACCTCATCAGCACTTTGGCCACGTCATCCAGCCGATAGTCGACTATGCCAGCCGCGGACCCAAACCTCCAATCACGGAGGGTCAGTGAACTTGAGTGCTAAACGTGGGACAGAGCCAGCGCCTGAGCAGTGACACAAACGTGCAGTCTTTACGACCCTCACGAAAGGCGCAGGAACAAACTACTTGTAGCTTATTAAAGTCTTGGAGGCGCGGGGCGGAATCGAACCGCCGAATAAAGATTTTGCAGAGCGCACCCTGTACCTGTGGCAGGGTGTTGTGGAGTGTTGCACAGTAGCAAAATCAACGACTTACAAAATCTCGTACCAACCCACAACACCCCACAACATCAGGAACTGTCTACAGAATCGTCTACAGTTGACGTGGGAGCCGGGACGTCCAATCCTGATGGCCTATCTGCCTTGTTGTTCACCAAAACCTACACGCGTACGAGAATACCCACGCTATGGCTGGTGTACTTCATAACTCGCTCAATTTCCTTTACATTGCCGTCCGAAACGCAGACGTGATTTCGACTTCGTCTTCGTTGGAACCAAACCATGAAGAAGCGCTAATAACTATCGTGTTCGCTGCTTCGGCTTTAGAAGCCTTCATCAATGAGCGGATTGAAATGGCATCCATGCTCTGCGAAATCTCCCAGCAGCCTTCTACCGTTCACGACTTTTCCAGAATCATGACTGACCCGTTTCAGAAAGGTTCAGCAGGGCGGCACTGCAACCAGCAGACCGGAAGGTCGAATTCCTAGGCCGCTGCCTCCCCCATCTCCTGTTCCGTGAAGCTGCTGATTGTCTGCTTTAGTTGCGAGTCAACTTCATCGGCTATGGTCATTACGTCGATAAGCAAGAGGCTAAAATCGACGGTGCTCAGGTTGTTCTGTAAGGTTTGGAATATGCTGACCTGAAGAATGCGAGATTCCTCTACTATCATCGGAATTGAATAGCCTTGTTCATGGCGGGTTCTTCCGTGCTCGACGGCAGCGTGCGAGACCTGTTTCGTCCCAAGACTTCGCGGAACCCGCAATCGATGAACAAGTTCCTGAAGCAATTTGGGAAGGTGCCCTGTGCGCTGCTCCTTGCCGAGTGGCACGCGGGTCAGTTCCCCCTCACGCTCAACTCGCACCAGCCAATCATCGATAGTCACCAACGCATCACGTTCCAATATGGCGGCTACTCGTTCGGGGTTGGTCAGCTTCCGCGCCCCCCGTTTCTGTAACTTCTCACGAATGAGTGTGAGAAGCGTCGGAAGAGCCATCGGTTTCACAAGGATTTCGTCCGCTTGCAACAGGATGGCATCCATGGCCTCTTGCAACGCGGGGTATCCAGTAAACACCAGTGTGACCGCGTCTGGGTTCGTATGGCGCATCGCACTCACCACTGTGAAGCCGTCACCCGCTCCGGGCATATGCAAGTCACAGAGCAGCACGTCGAACTGCTCCGTATCGATTAGATGCAGAGCCTCACCCACGTTTGCTGCTGTGGTAACCCGAAATTGGCTGATTGCTAATGCGGCCTCTAACGATGAACGCACCTGTTCGTTATCGTCTACTACCAAAACTCTCGGATATCCCGTTTCGTTGTTTGTTGCTGCATCGCGCATGATGCCCTCTTTGAGTGCTTTCAATTGAGATGCTGCAAGGTTCAACTCGGATCACAAAAAAACGGGACACAAGCCTGATTCGGAACGCCGCGCCGTCATCTCGCCTAAAACGGTGTAGCGGTCGGTCAACTGAGGTCTGGTGTTCGGGAGTTCACCGTCATTCCCGTCAGGACGAAAACGGCAGGTGGAAGCACGAACTGTCTACAATTTCGTCTACAGTGCTGAACTGGTCAACAGGTGGGGAATTTGTAAGTACTTGAAAATCTTGGAGGCGCGGGGCGGAATCGAACCGCCGAATAAAGGTTTTGCAGACCTCTGCCTTACCGCTTGGCTACCGCGCCTAATTCTTAAGGAGGGAGGCTTTCGCCTTCTAGAAGTAATTGTACCTTCTTGGGTGCGCGACTCGCTAGAGGAACAAACTTGATCCAGAAAAAACTGCACCCAGAAACACCAAACCCTCGCATTCAGCGAGGGCCACCAAGTTTTATCTGGAGCGGGAGACGGGATTTGAACCCGCGACTTCGACCTTGGCAAGGTCGCACTCTACCACTGAGTTACTCCCGCTCTACGAAAGGGATTATAGCCAAGCACCAGAGGGTCGGTCAAATCTGCTGCGCGCACATCGCGTGGAAAACAGCGCGTAGCGCGAATGAATGAAGAGCGTTCTCAACTCTGTCGGCCGCCATTCGTACAACCACTTGCGAAAACCGCAGAAGCGGACACGTGGGGCATTGCTTACTGCTTCAGCACCCATTGCGGATCGTCGTCGGAGCGCACGACGAGTCCGTCGCGCATGTGGATAATGCGGTCTCCGAAACTTGCGGCCTCGGGATTGTGCGTGATCATCAGCACGGTTTGCCCGAGTTCCTTGTTTGACTGGCGCAACATGGAGAGCACAACGTCCGAGTTCTTCGAGTCGAGATTTCCCGTAGGCTCATCGGCCAGAACGATCGCAGGCTTGTTGATGAGCGCGCGCGCCAGCGCAACACGCTGCTGCTCGCCGCCGCTCAGTTCCGACGGACGATGGTCGAGTCGTTTATCGATGCCGAGTAGCCCTGCGATGCGCTGGAAGTGAGCCTTGTCCCGATCGGCATCAGCGCCGGCGATGTCACGGGCGATTTCTATATTGGCGCGCGCGTCCAGTGTCGGAAGCAGATTGAATTTCTGGAATACGAAACCGATTTTGCGCTTGCGCATGCGCGTGCGCTCGGCGTCGGAAAGGACGGCGAAGTCGTCGCCATCGACTACGACTCGGCCGGAGTCTGCGCGCGTCAGTCCGCCGAGCATATAGAACAGCGTGGATTTGCCGCTGCCCGAGGGACCAACAATGCTGATGAACTCGCCGGCTTCGACGGTGAACGAAACTCCCCGCACTGCCGGCACATCGACCTTACCAATGCGGTAGGTCTTCTGGACGTTTTCTACTTGAATGATTGCTGACATGCGAACTGATTGATATTACACGAACAACTCGGCCAAGCGCCCTGCTAAAGACACAGCACGCATCGTGTCGCGTGATGGTGGTGATGATGATTGCCCTCGCCGGAATATAAAGCGGGAGACGTTGCGCGTCTCCCGGTTAGCGGCGTTCTGTTGCTGTGGAGGTCTTTTTTTACCAAGACGGTGATTACCAAACGGTAAGTTTCACTTGATCGAGCCACACCGAGTAGTCGGTCATGTCCTTGTTGCCGTCCATCTGGAACGCGACGTTCAGCTCGTAAGAGCCAGAGCTGTGCGCTGCGTATGAACGATTGATATAGTTCTTTTTACCGTTGAGAGTGACGGAAACAAACTTCGCTCTGTTGTCAGAGGTCCGCTGGAACTCGAAAACCACATGATTCCAAGTGTAAGCTTGCGGAGCCGAGCATGGAATCCCAGTCGAAATCCACTTGCGCGCTACACCGTCGAACACATCCCAGGTCTTGTGGTCCTTGTAGTCGCACTGAGTACCGAAGATGAAACGCTTGCCGTTCTGGGCCTGGTTGACGTCGAACTCAAGCGCCTGCGCTGCTCCGGGATTCTTTATGTAGAAGTACATGTCATAAACAAAATTCTTCACACTGGCATTGCCGCCGAGCTGCTTCCACCACAACGCCGCCGCATAAGGATTCGTGCCGCCAAGGAAAAACTGGGTTGACGATCCGTCCATGGAAGGACTTGAAATGCCCCGCTTCATCCAGTAGCTGGCGGTGGTACCGTTGCCACCCGGGCCAGCGCAGCGATCGCACCACTGCCAGCCGCTCATTTGTTCGATCTTGCTGAACACCTTGGCACCCGAACCCGGCTCCGGTGAGCCGCCTGTGTAATTGGAGGTGGACGACCTCACGCTGATAGTTCTTGAAGACTTCTGGACTCTGCCCGCTTTATCCCACGCCTGAACAGTGACCGAATGAGTGCCATTGCTCAAGGCGATCTTGGTGTCGATCCTGGCGGAGTTGGTGAGGTAAACGCTGTTGTTGTCCACGTAAATACGCATTGCAGTCACAGTGCTTGTTGATGTTGCACTGGCGACGAAGTGGACTGGCGAGCTGACAGTCGAGCCACTCGCGGGAGAAGATACTATCACCGACGCAAAAGACGCAGTGACTAAGATCAGCAGAGCCGACGCAATTCTAAGTGCGTTCTTCAAAAGATCAAGACCTCCAGGATAATTGCGAACTCGCGCAACTTTAAAATCCCGAGGTCGAATGGAACAGCAGCCATACTGCCTAGCTGGAGCTAGGTTTTGGCCCTAGTATGCGTCGGGTGGAACCCCTAAGAGGTACGAGCCAGAACTTATTACCTAGGCATTCAAACTGATGAAAAATGGCCACTTATTTGCAAGTTCCCGGTCTGACTGAGAGTTCCAGGAGCTACTTGGGTTCTGGAGTAGAGGGTGTGAGAAGCAGTTCGAGGCACTCAGGTTTTCGGCTGACGATTCGGACTAAGGCTTTAGAACCAACTCAGGACGCTACAGGGCGCGACGCGCCTGTCCCCGGCGCGGTCACGCGCTTTGGGCCGCGCTTTCGCACGAGTAACAGGCGTATACGTTCCAGCAGTTCGACCGGCGCGTACGTACCTTTGGGAAGGAAGAGATCCGCCAGCGTTTCTCTCTCGTAAGCTTTGACTTTGCCCGAGAACAGGATGGCAGGAATATGCGGCGCAATGGCCTTGATACGGGCAATCAACTCCGTACCGTCCATTCCTGGCATCACCAGATCGGTCAGTACCAGGTCGATTCCGCCCTTCTGGAAAACTTCCAGAGCCTCCTCTGCGCCCGAACAGATCACCACTCGATAGCCGCGCGTTTCCAGCATAACCTTGCGAATAGATAGAGATTGTTCGTTGTCATCGACGCAGAGAATCGTACGTTTTGGCTTCATTCGTAATCCCTATGATACTTGCACGGCAATCGGGAGACGCAGCCTACTCGGTCCGCGGAGGCGCTGTTTCGATTTCCAGAGCGAAGCGCATCCTACGGTGAAAGCGTCGCCGTGTAAAGTGTCGCGAAAGCCAATACAGTTTTGATCTACTGGTTTGCTCAGGTTACGCGGCGCGAACCGTCGTCCGCGCTGCTTCTGCGAAATTTGCGCTTACGGTTCGAGCAACACCTCACCGGCCATGACCTTGACGGCATTGCCCGAAACTCTGACGTTAACGACTCCGTCACCGGCCCTGGTGGCGCGGAAGTAGATACGGCTGGCGCGCTTAATCTCCAGTCCTTGCTCGATGAGCGCTCGCTGGTCGCTTGCGACAACGCCATGCCTGACAGCCCAGGCGGCGCAACATCCCGCCGCGGAGCCGGTTGCCGGATCTTCGCCGTTATAGAAGATCATTCGCGCATGAAGTTGCGCCTCGGGGCTGACCGTCTCGCGGCTAACGAAATAGAAGAACTTTGCGTCCGTCCTGGCGAGATAGTCCGAACAGCGCTCCCAGTTGGTTCGCAACTGTGCGAGCGTGCTTAACGAACGGAACGGAACGATTGCGAAAGCCATGCCGGTCGAGGTTGTCTGGATTGGCAGATCGGCGGCGATCTCCTCAACGTTGACGCCTACGGCGCGAGCAACCTCCTCGCGCGAGTGCACGGAGCCGAACTCGGGATCGCGCTGCCGCATCTCGCCCGTCACACTCCCGCTTGGGTCGCTGGAGAAGGTGACTGGAATCTTCCCAACGTTAAGATCCAACTCGATGCGATCCTTGCCGTCGCGTTCGCGCAAGAACATGGCAGTGCCAAGCGTTGGGTGTCCGGCAAACGGAAGTTCTTCTCCGGTCGTAAAGATACGCACGCGCACGCCACGGTCGAGCTCGGTTTGCGAGTCGCGCGGGATCACGAACGTAGTCTCTGACAGATTCGTCTCTCGCGCGAGCGCCTGCATCTCGGCGTCGCTGAGGCCCCGCGCATCAGTGAAGACGGCGAGCTGGTTCCCTTCCAGCCGTCGAGAAGTGAAGACGTCATATTGCACATAGGGGAAAGTGCGATGTTCTTTCATGGCATTTCTTCCGGAGAGAATTGTACGCGAACAGAAACAGTCAGCAGCGCTGGGTGGCTGTTTTGTTTTGTGAGTGAGAATACTTGGCGGAAGCGTGTGCGAGTCGAACACACCTTCGACAGGACGAACCTGCCGAACGCCGGTTTTGAAGACCGGGAGGATCACCGGACCCCGTTCGCTTCCGTTCCCATTCCGATTACAACCGACTCCAGCACCGGCGTCAATGGCGGCGGGAGTTCGTCACCCCCGCAACGCGTTTGAATTGGTGTGGGATGATGGAGAGATGACGAACCGGAAAGCCATCGCGCTCGCCTTCGGCACTGCCCTGACCTGGGGATTGGCGGGCGTGTGGGTGCGCCTGCTTGGCGGGCTGAGTGGGGTTTTCATCACCGGACTGCGACTGGCTATCGCGCTGGTGGCGCTGGCGCCTGTTCTGTGGCTGAGACGGCGCAAGCTGAATCGCGCAGATCTGCGCAGGAAGTCAACCTACGTTCTTGCCGCACTGCTGGTGTCGTATTACCTCATTGCGGTTATAGCCTTTCTGTTCACCTCGATTGCAGAGGTTGCGCTGCTCATCGCGGTTTCACCGCTGCTGGTACTCGGCGTTAACCTGCTACGCGGAATCCGCGTTACGGGTCGAGAGAAGTTCGGGGCGCTGTGTGCGCTGATAGGAGTGGCGCTGGTGCTCGGCCCTAAGCTCGCGCCCGGCAGCTTTGACCAGCGCAGATTGATCGGCGATCTGCTCGCATTGGCATCGGCCGGTTGTAGCGCGGCGTTCGCAAGCGCATACGCGCGCGTCCATAAACCGGGAGAAACTTCCAGCGATCCCTTCATGGTGACTGTTGTTGCGCTGGCACTCGGCAGCGCAACGCTCTTGAGCGCCTCCGCCCTGCTCGCGCCTCAGGACTTTGTGCACCTTCGCTCTCCCGGATACCTGATTCCGGCGCTTGGGCTTGGCATCATCACCACGGCCTTCCCTTCCATCGCGTACGCGACGGCTGCGAAACGCCTGCCCGCCGTGCTGACAACCACGATCCAGTTACTGATTCCAATTGTTTCGACCGTTGCTGCGGCGATCGTGCTGCGGGAGATGCCCTCCGGCTGGCTGCTACCCGGAGGCGTGCTGGTGCTGTTCGGCATCTTCACGCTGGTGCGCTCAACGCGTTCGCCCGAGGTAGCCACCGAAGAAGAGCTGACCAACGTCTAACGCTTGGTGCCTACCAATACTTTCAGGAACATTTCGCCGTCGCGCCGCATAGCCGTGCTGGTTGTCGGCTATGCGCTGCTGGAGTGCGCGCTGTGGACTTCGCGCCCCGCACAGTTCGCCTGGTCCGCGCTGTTCGCGGCTTGGGTAGTCGGCACAGTGGTTGCGTCTCGGCCGACACTGGCGGAACTTGGGTTGGGGGTAACAGGGCTACGCGCGTCAGCCTGGGTGGTTGCTGCGGCATCTGCCCTGGCGCTGCTCATGCTGGCGGCTGCGGCAACCGCAGGGACTCTGCATCCGCTCTTTGGACTGATACCGCAAATTCCACATTCTCTGCTGTACGTGTTCTGGGCGTTTCAGCAGCAGTTCATCCTTCAGTGTTTCTTCTTCCTGAACCTGCAATCGATTGTGGGAACGAAGCGCGCCGTCGTGCTGGCATCCGTCCTGTTCGCGTTCGCACACTTGCCGAACCCTGTATTGACGGTTGGCACGCTTGTGACTGGGGTAGCCTTCTGTGCCGCTTTTGCGCGTTATCGAAACCTGTATGCGCTGGCAGCAGCGCACGCGGTCCTCGGGCTTGCAGTGGCGCTCTCACTGCCGGACGACGTGCACCGGCACATGCGCGTCGGTCTAGGATGGTTACGCTACGTGCCGTCTCAAACTACGCTGCGGTAGGCGCAAACTCATTCCTCCGTAAGCAACTTGGAGAGCGTCGCCTTGTGCTTGTGCTGCTTGCGCATTGATTTGGTTTTCTCGTCGGGCGCGGCACGGGTTGGCGGCGGCGTTCCGACCTGCTCGCGAGCAGCGGCCTTGACGGCCTTCACGGCGCTGAACTTCTTCTGCTTCTTCTTGGTCGCCATCTCTCCTCCGCAGGGAGAATGCCAGAAAAAGGTACCAGAGGGAAAAAGAAAAGCGGCGGGCACTTGGCCCGCCGCTCGTTTAATAAACTATCTACTGATTGTTAGTAAGAGAAGCCATCTGGCCCGCTTACGGCGCCGACTTGGACTTTGCTGTGCACATACATGCGGCCAGCTTCCAGAGCCTTCATGTCGAGCGCAAGCATCTTCTCGTTGCGTACCGTGTCCTTGAGCACCTGCACGACTGTCTCAGGCGGCAAACACTCGGTTTCCTCCAGCAAGGCGCCAAGCATTACGACGTTTGCTACCTTGGCGGACCCCAAGCCGTCGGCGATTTCGCTGGCCGGAACGCAAACAATGCGAGCGTTTTCGGCCGTGAATCCCTCGGGCAGCTTGTCGCGGTTGTAGATGATGAGACCGCCCGGCGCAAGCGTGGATGCGAACTTGCGCAGGGAGATTTCGTTCATTGCCATGATGACCTGCGGACGAGTAATCAGCGGCGAGCCGATGCGCTCGTGCGAGAGATTGACGTGGCAATGCGCGCTGCCGCTGCGCATCTCAGGACCGTACGAAGGCAGCCAACTCACTTCCATGTGCTCGCGCAGGCCCATCTCGGCAATCAGTTGTCCGAGAAGCAGAACGCCTTGTCCGCCGAAGCCGGCGATCTTGATGCTCAGTTCGCGGGTGTGCGCGTGGCGGGCAGCACGCTCTTCCAGCGTAGCTGCAGGCTTTGCGCTGATGCCGACTACGGCTTCCACGCTCTTCTGTGGCGGCAGGACGACGGGAATCTCCGCCTTCTTATCGCGATAGACTCCCAGCGGGAAGGCGGCTGTCAAAGTCTCGTCGACCCAGTGGCGCGTCACGACCGGGTCCATCTTCAAGATGGTCGGGCAGGGCGACAGGATTTCGACGAGCGAAAAGCCATTGCCATTCTTCTGGTTCTCCAAGGCCTTGCGAATGGCCTTGCGAGCCTTCATGACGTTCTTCGCATTCGAGAGCGCGACACGCTCAATGTAGGCAGGAGCTTCCAGGGTGGCAAGCATCTCGCTGACGTGCAGCGGAAAGCCTTCATTGTTGGCGCGGCGTCCCCAAGGCGTCGTGGTGGACACCTGGCCGACGAGCGTCGTCGGTGCCATCTGTCCGCCGGTCATGCCGTAGATGGAGTTGTTGACGAAGAACACGCAGATGTTCTCACCGCGGTTTGCGGCGTGAACAATCTCGGCGGTGCCGATCGCGGCGAGGTCGCCGTCACCCTGGTAGCTGATGACGATGCTCTCGGGATTTGACCGCTTCAGTGCCGTTGCCGCAGCCGGAGCGCGTCCATGGGCGGCTTGAACGTTGCCAGTATCGAAATAGTAGTAGGCAAACACGGAGCAGCCGACCGGGCTGACAACAATAGCGCGGTCCTGCAACCCCAGTTCCGCCAGTGCTTCCGCGATGAGTTTGTGCGCGACGCCGTGCCCGCAACCGGGGCAGTAGTGAGTCTGGTGCTGCATCTCACTCTTGCGTTCGTACACGTCGTAGAAGACAGGCGATTTCTCGTGAAGAATTTGAAACTCGCTCACAATATCCCTCCGCCCGCTTAAACCATCGCCGCTACGCGGGAGCACAACTCGGCGTAAATTTCTTCAACCGACGGCACGTTGCCGCCGACACGTCCATAGAACTCGACCGGCACGGCGCCGTTCACGGCCAGGCGAACATCTTCCACCATTTGTCCGGTGCTCAGTTCGACGACCATGACCTTCTGGCACTTGCTTGCAGCCTCCGCCAGCGCCTTCGACGGATACGGCCAGAGCGTGATGGGACGGAAGAGCCCGACCTTGAGTCCCTGTGCGCGAGCCTGATCGATGGTCGAGCGCAGGATGCGCGACACGATGCCATAGCCGACCAGCAGGACATCAGCGTCTTCGGCCATGTACGTTTCATAGCGTATTTCTGCCGCTTCACACGCCTTGTACTTGGCTTCCAGCTTGCGGACGTGCGCTTCGAGAGCATCTGGCTCAAGCTGGATCGAACTGACGAAGTTTTGGCGCGTCTCGGCTGTGCCGCGGACGGCCCACGCCTTCTCGTATTCCTTTACGTCCTTCACCTCGAGTTCGAGCGGCTCCATCATCTGTCCGACGAAACCATCGGTCAGCAGGAATGCCGGATTGCGATACTTGTCCGCAAGCTCGAAAGCGAGCACCGTGAGGTCTGCCATCTCCTGCACGGAAGCTGGAGCCAGCACGATGTTGCGATAGCAGCCATGGCCGCCACCCTTCACGGCACAGAAGTAGTCGCTCTGCTCGGGTGCAATGTTTCCCAGTCCCGGGCCGCCGCGGACTACGTCAACGATCACACAGGGCAGTTCAGCCCCGGCGAGGTAGGAAATGCCTTCCTGCATCAGGCTGACGCCTGGGCCGGAAGAAGCTGTCATCACGCGCTTGCCGGCTGCAGCAGCGCCGTAAACCATGTTGATGGCGGAGACTTCACTCTCTGCCTGCAAGAAAGTGCCGCCGACCTGCGGAATCAGCAGTGCTGAGTATTCCGCGATTTCGCTGGCCGGGGTAATGGGATATCCGTAATAAGAGCGACATCCGGCCAGGATGGCAGCCTTCACTACGGCCACGTTGCCTTTACAGAGTTGCCGCATTCGCGATCTCCTTCTCGGCGGCGGCCGCGGCCTTCTGCCCCGGAACCGCACGGAATACGGTGATGGCGCCTGGCTCAGGGCAGCAGTAGAAACATATGCCGCAGCCTGTGCAATTCTCACCCTTGTACACGGCCGGGTGTACGCCATAGGCGTTCAGGTCCGGTGCTAGTTCGAGCACGTCAGGCGGGCACGATTCGACACAAAGGCCACACCCTTTGCACTCCTCAGTGTTAATTTCAACATTACCTCGCGCTTGATTAGCCATTTATTACCTCGCACCTGCACACGCGACCGCGTCACGCTTGGTCCAGCGCTGTCGATCGCAATGTTCTTGAAGCTCTGCCCTGAAATTGGGATGAGCGATTTCGATAAGTGCCTGGGCGCGCTCGCGCACGGTCTTTCCGTGCAGGTAGGCAACGCCGTATTCGGTCACTACATAGTGGACATCGGCACGCGTTGTTACTACGCCGGAGCCGAGCGTCAACATTGGACTGATACGCGAAATCAGGCCGCCTTTGGCCGTGGAAGGCAGCGCGATAATCGGCTTGCCACCCTTGGAACGGGCGGCGCCGCGAATGAAATCAACCTGCCCGCCGAAGCCGCTGTAGAATCTCTGCCCTATCGAATCCGAACAGACCTGGCCCGTGAGGTCGACCTGGAGCGCGGAATTGATGGCGACCATATTGTCGTTCCGGGCAATCTGCCACGGATCGTTGGTGTACGACGAGGGCTGGAACTCAAAGAGCGGGTTCTCGTGAAGGAAGTCGAAGAGTCTCTTGTTGCCAAGTACGAATGAGAGGATGACCTTGCGCGGCTTGAAGTTCTTGCGGCGTCCATTGATGATGTCGCGCTCGATCAGCGGAATTACGTTGTCAGAAACCATTTCGGTGTGGACACCGAGATCGCGACGATCCGTAAGGTTCTTCAGCACAGCGTTTGGAATGCCGCCGATTCCAAGCTGAAGACACGCGCCGTCATCGATTAAGTTCGCGATGTTGCGCCCGATCGCGTCTTCCACTTCGCCGCCCACTTCCTTCTTCAACTCAGGCAGTGGCTGCGTCACTTCCACGAACGCGTTGATTTTGCTGACGTGAATGAACGTGTCGCCGTAGGTGCGCGGCATTTCGGAGTTGACCTGTGCCACGATGTAGTGCGCATTTTTGACTGCGCTCATCGTGATCTCGACGCCGATGCCCAGCGAAACATAGCCGTGGCGGTCCGGCGGCGAAACCTGTATGAAGCAGACATCGATCGGCATGGCGCCGGTATCGAACAACGCCTCAACCTCATGCAAGAAGATGGGTGTGCAATCGGCGCGGCCTTCATTGACAGCCTGGCGGCAATTGCCGCCGATAAAAAGTGCGTTATGACGGAAATGACCTTCCATCTCGGGCGCGACATAGTCGGCGCGGCCCAAGGTGAGAATATGCACAATCTCCACATCGCGGACGTGGGGACCACGGTGCATGAGCGCTTCTACGAGCGCTTCCGGTTCGGCACAGCCTGGGTGAATGAAAAGCCGCATGCCGGATTCGACACAGTTGACTGCTTCTCGCGGTGTCGTCAGTTTGCTCCGGTATTCGTCCTGCCAGGACATCGAATTCTCTCTTCTACCCGCGCTCATTATGATTTGGGTGAGCAGCGCGGGCGCGCTCATACCCTATGGCCGCATAAAAAACGGCACGGTCAAAAAAACTCTCGAGTAGTTGCAGCATTTCCAGTTCGCCAAAAACCTCGGAAGGTCGCTCCACCAGCGATTCCTTCTTGAGGTACTCCCATAGATTTTCCTTCACTAGCGCGATGGTCCAGAGAACCTGGCTGAGCGGCACGTTCTGCTCCGCCCTGCGCGCACCGATCGCCGTGTAACGAACCTCTATGTCGGCTTCTGTCTTGCCTAACAGCCACTCGCCAAGATTGCGGTACATCTCGTATACGATATGCGTCAGTTCCTCCGGAGGCACGTTTCGATAGTCCGGACACCTGTCGCTAGTATCCAACTTCTGACGCAGTGTGCGGGCAAGGCCCTCGGAGTGTACTTCGATTAAGCGAACCAGACGGTAGGCGAGTATCATGTCCGCCTCCTCGCAAAATGACCGTGGCCACCGTTTCGGAAGACCGATTCCCAGCCAATTTGCATATGAGAGCTCATGATAAAAGGTGAGGCGTACAGGACTCTCTTACCGATACAGTGTCAGCTTTGAGCCTCTAGGCAAGCCGTGACTCGAATCACCCGTAATTGTGATTGAAGTCACGCACCTTCAACCGTTTCGCAGCCGCAAAATTCCGGTTCATCGACAATAAAAACACCGCATCCTCGGAACTCGAGCTGCCTGCCCGATTCCCTGGAATGCGGCCTTGAACGATGTGCATTTGAAGACCACTTCAAGAACGGAAGCCCCGGAGCGTTCGCCGCCCCGGGGCTCTTGGCGATAACTAGGTCAGGAAAAACTCGCGGGCAACAGCTGCCCACTCTTTTTCAGGAATTTCGTTCGCGAGCGCGTCAGTGGCAACGCCGCCGTCCTGCGCCAGTGCCAGGGAACCCATCACGGTCGGAACCTTCTTCTGAAGACGAACCGCGGCTTCCTCCGTCCACCAGCGAGCCAGCCCGCCGCCCATTAGGTTCTTGAAGTTCGTCTTGGCATCGGGCGATTGCACGGTGATAAGCCAGCCTTCTCCATAGGGATCCTTGCCCGCAGTTTCCGGATTGCGCAGCACATTCTCGTTCACATCAGCAACGCTGCCTTCGATCGGCGACACCATATCGACCGTCTCACCGTGGCGATTGAAACTCATCAGCTTCTGTCCCTGGCGAATCCATTGGCCGCGCTGTGGCAGAGCCACGCTCTCGACATTACCCAGTATCTTGGACGCAAAGTCGTCTACGCCCACGCGGACAAGATTCGGGCTCTCGCTCAGCGCCCAAGTGTGGCCCGGGTGATAGCGAAGATTCTCGGGAATCTGGAAACCGCCTACAAACTTAGGCGTCGGACGGGGCAAGGTGGCATCGTGGCGTACAACCTGTTCAGGCACGAACACGGCCTGCTTGTTGCGGCTAAAGAAGAAATCGATCAGTAAGAATGCTACGAACGTAAAGAGAACGAGAATGACTGTCATCGCACACCTCCAAGATATCTGCCCGTTTGTGCGGGTCTTTTGTTTTCGCTCGGCCACCCTGCCACTGGACTGGTTGCCGATCACGCCATTCGTAAAGGCAACTGGGTGGCCGAACCGTCGCCGCTTAGTCCTTGAGAGTCGAAGCGACTGCTAAGTGTCTGGGAGTGTTAGAGTTGGCGAGACAATCGAACGGAGATGCGCAGGCGACAACTCTTTATCGCTTCGCTGCGGTTGTTGCGGATCGCAACACAAAACTGGAGCCTGGGTCAACGCCATTCCACGAGAAGCCAATGGGATCATCTACTTACGCAACCAGAAAGGCGATGTTGCAAACTTCAACGGCCTGCTGAAAACAACAACAGTGTCTATGAAAAATCCACAGACGCTGCTCAATTCCTAGATTTTTTTCGCCGCAGATTCAATTACTTTTCTTACCGCAGGAATCGCGATGCAGGTTGCTGCGGCGTAATAGACCGTCTTACTAAGAGAGTCGCATCCGGCGTTGATTCGTAGTGATCTGTCTGCAAAAAGAAAACGGCGAACCTCTTCGGTTCGCCGTCCGGCTATCTGGAATCTAGTTCGGCGTTACTTCTTCAACGTACGAATATGCTTCACGAGATCGCTAACTTGAGCGTCCGTGAGCTTGCCTTTGTAGGCCGGCATCTTGCCTTTGCCAGTCTCAATGAGAGCGCTCAACTCCTTGTCGGATGCCTTCTGCACCTCGGGCGAGTTCAGGTCGCGGCCGCCCATCTTCTTCGCCATCGCGCCCGCGCCATCAGCACCGTGGCAAGCAGCACACTTTGCCTTGTAAATGTCCTCGCCCGCACTCGCCATCGTCATGGCGCTCATGAGGATCGTTGCTGTAAGACAACCGGCTGCTTTCATTGCGAACTTATTCATTCTTTCTCTCCTTCGGGTGCTAGGGTGCAGCCTGGGTGAATTGATCCCGGAGCCAACACTCTCGATCTCTAATCGCGGAAGTATAGGCAGGAATGCCACAGCGCGCAATAGCCCGAAGGTCTGGGGTGGAAAAAAACGCGGTGTAGGGGCATATGCCTCAATTCATGATATTCCGTGTGAAAAGTGGGCTACTGGCGAGAGCGCAAGTTACTGAAAGCACACAATATGCGTACTGAAGCCTCCACCCGAACTTTGGAAGCCAATGTGCCTTCCACATAGGAAGTGTTTCTCGCAGAGTTCTGTGGAGAAGGTTACTTGGAACCCAGTATTGTTGTAATAGGTTTGGACTTCCGGACCGCATCGATAGCCGTTCGCGAGCGCTTCTGGATCAGCGACTCTCGCCGGGTTGATGCCATGCGCCAGCTCGTTCGCTCCGAGGGGGTCGAGGAAGCCGTTGTGCTTGCGACATGCAACCGAACCGAATTCATAGTCTGGGCAAGTGATCCACCCGAAGCGGCAAACTCGGTTCTTCGATTCCTGACCCGCGATTACGATCTCAAGCTTTGTGAGTGGTCAAGCTTCTACCGGTTGATCGACGACGACGCTCTGCTGCACGTCTTCCGTATAGCTTCCGCTTTGGATGCCATGATGCTGGACGAACCGGAGAGCATGGCCGAGATGAAAAATGCCTGGCATCAGGGGCAGAAAGCTGGAACCACGGGCCGCTGCCTCGATGCCATCCTGCAGAAAGCCCTTTCCGTAGCAACGCGGGTGCGCAATGAGACAGCCATCGGCAGCTCAGCCGTCTCGCTTCCATACGCGGCGGTGCAGTTGAGCAAAGAGATCTTCGGTTCGCTCGACAACCGCAAGGTTGTGCTAGTGGGCGCCGGCAAGATGAATGAACTGGCAGCACACTATCTGACGAAGCACGGAGTACACAGGCTTTGCGTTACGAACCGCACCTTTGAACATGCTGCCAAACTGGTGAAGAAAGTGGGCGGCATTGCCGTGCCCTTCGAAGATCGCTGGCCGCACATGATGGACGCCGACATCATCGTCAGCTCAACTTCTTCGCCCCATTACATGGTTTCCAAGCAAGACGCCGAGACGATGATGCGTGATCGCGAGAATCGTCCGTTGGTCCTGATCGACACCGCGGTCCCCCGCAATATTGATCCCGCTGTACGCGAAGTTCACGGCGTGGTTCTGTACGACGTGGACGACATGGGCCGTGTTGCGCGGCAGAACACTACCGAGCGGCAGGCGGCAGCAACCGCCGCCGATGGCATTCTGCACGAAGAAGCCGATGGATTTCGCCGGAAGCTAATAGCCGAACCGGCTGTGCCTGCCGTCGTGGCACTGCGTTCGCGACTGGAAGAGATCTGTCAACAGGAACTACAGATGCTCGGCGAAGAATTCGGACCATTCACCGAGGATCAGAGTCAGGCGCTCTCGACATTGGCCGCGCACATCACCCAGCGAATTGCAGGTTCCCTAGCACGCGAGCTGAAAGAACTCCCGGACCGTGGCGAGCAGGAAGCGCTGTCAACGGCCGTACAGCGCTTGTTTCATCTCGAACTGCGCCAGGTAGCGCCGTCGATCGCGAAACACTGAATGAAATTTGCAGACAGATACTATTGAGTTGAGCGCCCGCTTCTGGAGAGCCTCCCCCGGGGCAGGTCAGCGCAGAACCTGCTTCGGGGTTTTTGCTTTCTGCAGACTTCGAACGTCAGGCTTCGGACGGTAGACATCTGACGCCGACATCTGCCGTCTGATGTCTACCGTCCGAAGCCCAAGGTCTGCCCTTCGCCGTCCGCCTCACGCCCTTGCCGCTTCTGCCGATTTGCGCTCTGGCACTATGCGTCCGCCGTTCGTGAACCGATAGCTTTCGCCGCGCCACACGAACCGGCTTCCGCCGATATAGCTGCCGGCCCAGAGGAAAAATCCCAGAAAATCTCGTAGCGGATACACCAACGATCCCAATCGAGCGCGTTTGTCGCCAATAACTCCCGACCCAACCGCCATTGCCTGAATCACACGATTCAAGTAACTCCACGCGCAGAGCCCGATCCCCAGCGGCCACCAGCCAAGCGCGCCAGCAACGATGAGACCGAGCACGCCGAAGGGCGTCGCGAACGTGAGTCCTGTCCCGAAGTGTCCCTTTGGACGCGAGTATCTCGTGCTCTGCATCCAGCGCAATTGGGTTGCGAAAGTTTGGCGCAGGCTTTGCGCCGTCAAAACATGTCCGACCTGGTGGTGCGACAGGACTACGTTGAACCCGGCGGCCTCGACGAGATTGCCAAGCACGAAATCGTCGGAGTAGTAGTCGGCCGTGTTCTTGATTCCACCTATCTTGTTCAGTGCGTCGCGACGCACGACCATAACTGCGCCGAGCGCGAACTTCATGCCCTCCATCATGTCGGCGATCATCACGCCCGAGGGCAGTTCCACGGACATTCCCAAGGCTTCCAGTCGCGACCAGAAGTCGGGTGCGGGGACGCCTTCATAAAGACAGGTAACCAGTCCGTTGCGCCGATCGAGTAGCGGAGTTACTACGCTCCGTAGGAATTCCGGCTTGACCAGGATGTCGCTGTCGCTAATCACGAAGTAGTCTTTGCGGCACTCCGAGATCATCCTGTCGAGCGAGAATACTTTTGCATTGGGCCACGTAGGATGGCCGGAGAAAACAATGCTGACGGGAATGTTCGGATACCGGCGGCGGAGTTTCTCGACGATCTTGAGCGCGGGATCTTCTGCGCTGCGTGTTCCGAAGATGATCTCGAAATCCGGGTAATTCTGAAGGAAAAAACTCTCCAGATTCTCTTCCATGCGTGGCTCAAGCCCGTGTACAGGCTTAAGGACGGCAACCCTGGGATACTCGGTTCTTGGAATTGCGTCCAACGCAGCTTGAGCAGCCGAGGCAATGCGTCTATAACGCAAGGCTGCTGCGATGACCATGAGCAGGTAGACCGTGGACGAGATGGTTCCCACAACGGCAACCGCCAGAAGCACACGCCAGAGATTGGCAACCGTCGCGATTTGAGCGAGTGTCATAGGTAAAGATTATAGTGAGCGCATTTCGCAGACCGCCCCCGGGGGCGACTGCGATCATCTTGCGGGACGAATAATGTCGCCGTCGTGATTACTCAAAATCAATTTTCCGCCAGCACTCGCAATCAGGAACTGCGACTGGCGCTTGATGAGCTCAGGAATCTTATCTTCTTCCGTCCACAGGAAAATGCGTCTATCGCTCTTCCATAGACGATCGAGCGATGCGTTGTCCTCGAAGATTGCAGGCGAGTCCGGAAACAGGGATCCATTGTAAAGATTCCCGTTCGTGCGAGTGTTGAGCACGTGCAACTGGAAGTTTCCGTAAAAATTCAGCGTTGAGCCATCTTCGTAAGCGCCATTAATTACGATAACGTCGCCGGGCGCGTAGACCTTTTCCAGCGAGCGCGAAAGCTGCTTGGACGAGAGCACAGGCTCAAAAATGACCAGGCCCTGGTGCGCGCATTGCAGGAAGACAAGCATCATGCAAACAACAGCAGCATTGCTGGCGCGAATATGTCCTTTACGGCGGAACCACCACATCTGCGCCGCGCCAATCAGCAGCGCAATCGCGGACGCCGCCAGCGGCAGGCGGAACATCCCCATTGCTTGCGGCGTGAGGTCAAAGATGTGTCCGAACGAAAGCGCGTACTTCTCGGGGTTCTTCGTCAGGATGTCCGAGAGATTCGCGCCAGGCGGTACGGCCTCCGAGTACCAGAGGAAAAGCATTGCAACCAGGAACAGGGGCACAGCAATGCCGAGCACCACGGACGAAACGCGCTGACCGCTCTTGCGCAGTTTGCTCCCGACGATGGAGTTCTGCTCATCGGCGAGCCACCCGCCGAGCAATAGCGCCAAGCCAGGCAGCGCAGGAATCGTGTAGTACTCCTGCCGGCTGGAGAAACTGAAGAATATCAGGATGACCCCGGCCCAGATGGCGAAGAGCAGCCGCGCTCTGCCTGCCTTATCCAAACCACGAGAAAGCTCCCGCAAACGGTGCGGAACCTGCCCAAACGCCTTGAACAGGAATGCGCTCCACGGCATGAGCCAGACAAGAATCATGCCCCAGAAAAGCGGGAATGGCACCGTATCGTAATCCTTGGGAAAGCGCTTGTTGAGATACCGCAGGAAATGCTCGTTAACGAAATAGAACCAGAAGAACCCTTTGGATTCTCCAGCGGCAGGATTCCGAAGACCGGCAAGAATGTGCCAGGGCGCAGCGATGGCCAGCAAAACCGCAAAGCTGGAGGCGAGCCTCATACGGAGCAGGTGCCGAAGATTGCTGGTAAGCAGCAAGTAAAGGAAGATGATACCCGCCGGAAAAACAATGCCGATAAGACCCTTGGTCAGCACGTTGAGCGCTGCGGCCGCCGCAAGCCCCCAGCAGGACACGAGCGACGGTCGCTCCTCTTCCAAGCCTTGCAGGAAGAAATCGAAACCTAGCGTCAACCAGAGTCCGACAAGAATGTCCGGGATGAGAATTCGCGTAAAGATGTACGGGCCGAATGATGTTCCGAGAGCGAGAGCGGCATATAAACCTGCGGTTTCGCCCATCGTTCGTCGGCCCAATCGATACGTAGCCAAAAGCAGAGCGAGCATGCCGAGCGCCAGGGGCAAGCGCGCCGACCATTCCGAGACGCCGAAGACTTTGAAACTCGCGCCCATGCCCCAGTACATCAGCGGAGCTTTTTCCAGATAACGAATGCCGTTGTTGATGCGCAGCGTCACCCAGTCGCCCCGTGCCACCATCTCGCGCGATGCTTCCGCGTGCACCGAGTCGGCGTCATCGAGCAGTGCCGGGGTGAAGAGGCCAGGGATGTAAAGAAAGGCCCAGACCGCGATGATCAGCAGCAGATACGTCTTTCGCCGCGATCTTGATTGTGCGAAATTCGGCGCTAAAGCGCTGACCGATGGCTGTTCCTGAGCAGTTATCGACGAATGCATCATTTATGACCGGATTGATGATTATACGGCACTGCTCCAGCTTGCTCGCCGCTGGTTGCGCCGCTTCCGAATCCGGCAATACTGCTGGCAATGCTGCTCAAGAACAGGGTTAGCCATACAAGTACGGCTGTGCCAGGGACGAACCGAGGAAGCGACCGCCCTTCCTTGTGCGCCACGACGCCGAGAACATGCCGCACATTACACGTGCTGCGGCGTTTTGGTTCCTGGCTCGCGGACAGGGCCTCCCGGTTCGCTGATGGGAGTGTCGGGAGGTTCCTTCACCGGTGGGTCACCGGGCTCATCGGGCGGAACCGGAACTTCATCGCCTTCATCTTGTCGTAGCCATACAGTTCGTAGCCACGCAGTTCGGAGCCACACAACCTTCATCACGCTGCCTTCTGCATCTGGCCACGGCCTCGCGATCGCGATTGTGATTGTGTTGCGCCACGCTTGATCGAAGTGACATTGGCTTTTCGCGTGGCGGTGTTGGCCGGGCGGCTTCGCGTACCGGTGCTGCGCGCCGAGCGGCTCGACGCCGAACGTGAACTTGCAGAACGTGTGCCGGCACGTGACTGAGTGCGCGCTGCACCAGAACGGCGGCGGCTTGTGGCAGCCCTGCCGGTTGCTGAAGCAGTTCGTTTCGCAGACGTGCGCGCCACGCTGGAACCCCTCCGCGCGGATGCGCCACGCGTAGACGCGGTACGTGTAGATGCGCGGCGGGAGCTTGCTGCGCGAGTCGTCTTGGACGCGCTACGCGGAGCGGATTTCGCGCGCGTGCGCTTGCCGGACATCGTACGCGACTTGGCACGTGATGAACCCGTCCTTGAACTGCTTCGCGCCGAGGCGGTCGCCGAGCGCCGGGTCCCCGTACTCTTCGAAGCCGTCGAGCGAGAACCGCTCGCCGCGCGCTTGCGACCCGAACTGGCGGAAGTACGACGTACGGTGCCTCCGGTAGCTGAAGCACTACGCTTGGCCTGTGAAGATGCGCGGCCTCGTACGGAGCGTAGGCTTGCTTTCGTGTCGCCCTCTGCCCGCGCCTCGGCGGTTTCCCTTGCAATCAACTTGTTGAAGTTGCTCTTCTGGCCGCGCGCTGTCGTGTCCTGGTACAGCAGTGCGAGTCCACGCTCATCAAACTTCTGGAACCAGTTATCCCAGGAAATTTCCTCCAGGGACTGGCCGCCCGTGTAACCGGGAAAATCAAGTCGCAACATCCCGATATCGCCTTCGCCGCCTGTGCCGCGAACGCAGGAAGGCTTTGCGCCGCGCTCTTCCGCCCACTGTCGAATCTCGTCGTGCTCGGTAGTCGTCTTTGCTGATGCTCGTGATGCCATAGCAACCGCTCCTCAACTCGTTATTGACCCGGTGCTTGTAGCCGGCTAGACCTTGCCATCTCTCCACGGCTTAGCACACATGCCATACGATGCGCCCACTGCCGAGCGCGTGGGCCAGTACGGTACGGTCACGAGAGCGATCTGCAACAGAGCATCTACGGGGTCACAGCAGCCACAGAGTCAAAGCCATCGGCAACGTCGCCGTGGCCGGGTGCCCGCCCAGCATTGCCAGCGCTGGAGATCAGCCGGCGACGCGCTGCGCCGGATATTGATGAAGCTCACGCCCGGCGTCGCGTCCCAGCTTAGTCACGAACGATCTGGAGATCGCGTTTTCACTTTCTGCGCCGCTATGGCGACTCTTGTCGAAACTGCCCGTACCCGGCATCCATCGGTTCACCAACCCAAGCGCCGAGATTGTGGCTCCGGGGAAGATGCCGTGCACTCGCGCAGCGATATTCGCAGGGACACCCAGGATGACTTCCGGCGTACCGCGACGGACGGCTGCAACGATGGATCGCGCAGCACGGCGCGCACCTATCGCCGTCACAGGGGTCGCTGCTCCCAGGCTGAACCAGGTGAATTCGGCGCGGTTGTCACCTTTGAATTCTGCGTTCACATGCGATCCCGTGCGCATGAGGCCCGGCACGACGGTCGTGACCTTGATATTGTCCTTAGCGAGTTCCGCGGCGAGGCCTTCGGAGAAGCCGACGGCAGCAAACTTGGCACAGCCGTAAGGCACGAGGTGCGGAACGCTGATCTTGCCTCCGATTGATGTGATGTTCGCTATGCGTCCGCTGCGGCGCGCCCTCATTTGCGGCAAGACAGCGAGCGTCGGATATACAACTCCCCAGAACATTACGTTCATCGCTTCTTCGAAGTCTTCGATAGATTGGCATTCGATGGGTCCCACGGCGATCACGCCGGCATTGTTCACAAGCACATCGATGCCGCCGAAATGCGCGGTGGCCTGCTCGACCATCTTGTTCACGTCGTCGCGATTGGCAACGTCACAGCGGATAGCCAGCACTCCAGGACCGCGCCGCCGCAAGTCCTCGGCGGCCCACTCCAACTCGTCTTCTTTTCGAGCGCAGATGACCAGCCTGCAACCGAGTGCGGCAAACTCCTGCGCCATGGCGAAGCCGAGCCCTCGCGAGGCACCCGTGATGAGCACCACCTGCCCGCGAAGGTCTGTCGCGCGCATGTAGTTCCACGCCGCGCGGCCGGCCAGCGCCATGCCTACGCCGGCGACTGCCCCACCTGCTGCCAGTCCGGCTGCGGAAAGTGCAACGAAACGGGATGACGGAAGTCGAAATCTCATAATCTCTCCAAGGCGCACGAAGCGCAGGGCTGAAAGCTCACTCGTTCACATGCCCGAAATTGAGAACCGTAACAAACGTGACTCCACCCATGATGTAAGGATGGCAACGGCAAGCCAACAGGCATAACGAAAAGAGTTGATATGTCCGGAGAACACGGCCGCTGAGAATCTCCCCACTTGATGCAATGCATTGCGCGAGTGTCCCATTCCGACAACGACCGTGAGTGTCAGGGCTTCCGGCACATTTCTCCCTTAAGAGCCCCTTAGATGCCGCGCTTCAGGGTGAGTTGGAAGACGCCACCACGGTGCCCAGAAGATTGTGACCAACCACTTCATGACAGCAGTGCTCTAACGGACTACGCCTACTTCGATAACCAAAGCCGTAACCACCCTTAGGAGATTCCATGAAGAAGGCTTTACTCGCCACATCTGTACTGCTGCTCGGCAGCAGCTTTGCCATTGCGCAGTCTGCGGGTACCTCCAGCACAGGCACCCAACAAAGCGGAAGCACTGGTGAAGCGCAGAGCACCAGCAGCCCCAGTGCTTCCCAGGGCACAAGTGGAACAACACAAAGCAGCGATACGAATGCAACGAAGAAAAAGCGTCACCATGCGCGTAAGTCGAGCAAGAAACACAAGGGAACTAGCACGAGCGGCGCGTCCGGAACTAGCGGCGCGATGAGCGGCTCGACATCCAACACGACTGGCTCTTCCAGCGGCACGACTTCCGGAACCGGAAACCAGAACCCTGACCAGAACCCCAAATAGACAACCACCTACCGAGGAAGTGCTGCCAGCGAGGCGCAGCTCAGGCTGCGCCTCAAGCTGTTTACGAGTGCATCTTTCCTGGCTTCGTCCAGGATGACGGCTCTCTTTCCTGCGCATGCACGGGCGAATGGCCAGCCTGGTGACTGCTCTCACGGAGAGGAGTGATTGCCATCACCGCCCCGGGTGTTACTTACTTACTACCCTCGATAGTGCCGCAGTGTGGAGGCGCTATTCCTATGGCCAACTTCCCCATCATCGATTGCTTGTATTCCCCCGAAGCTCGGGCGGGCGACAAGGCTCGGCTCTCGATCGAGGCTTCCGAACAACGCGCAGCACCTTCAGTCGAATGCTCCGAAACACCGGCCTCGCTCTTAGAGCGAATGGACGGGTTCGGCATGACACAGGTACTGCTCTCGCCATGCAGAAAGTGGACGTGCGAGCGGCACTGGATGTGCGGTGAAATACAAACAGACGAGATTGTGAACTACATCGCAGCCGCGCCTCATCGCTTCGCAGGTTTGGCCGGCTACAACCCTTACGCAATCAGTGAAAGCCTGCTGCAATTGAGCGCTTCCGTGAGGATGCAGGACATGCGCGGTGTGTACGTGCCCACGGAGAATTCCACTGTGGCGCTCGGTCACGCTCGCATGTATCCGCTTTATGCGCGATGCGTCGAACTCAATGTGCCGGTGATGACGCAGGTAGGGCTGAGCGGACAAGTCGCACACCCGTCCGAACTGGAGCAGATAGCGGCAGACTTCCCCGAAGTAACCCTCGTTGCCGCATGGTCCGGTGCGATGGATGCGGGCGTGGCGACCAGGCTGTGCGAGCAACGCGACCAGGTGTACGTGGCCTTCAATGGCTTGGACGCGAGCGAGAGCGTTTGCGATTGGCTGGATCTGTGGGCGGGCATGGGCCGATGTATGTGGGGCAGCAACGGTCGGCCCTGGCACGATGTTCTGACTTCTCTTCACACAGCCGGACTGAACGAAACGACACTCCAGAAATTTTTGCATGACAATGCCGTACGTGTTTTCCGCCTTGATCGCGCGTCGGCGCAACCCTGGAGAGATGCAAACCCGATCGCTGTTGCGGAACGCTAACGGCCGTGCGAAATGCGCATGGCAGTTACAGATTTTATTCTTGCTAAGGTGGCCGCCGGGTAAAACGCTGGCGCTTTGAGACCAGAGGTATCGGATGTTTTCGGCAACATCGGAATACGCACTTCGCGCACTCAGCCAACTTGCTCGCCTCCCACGCGGCACCTCGATGCTGGGCCGCGATCTTTCTGAGGCGACCGGTGTGCCCGGCAAGTATCTCTCAAAAGTGATGCTGTCGTTACGCAATGCCGGACTCGTCGGTGCCATACGAGGCAGCGGTGGCGGCTATCGTCTGATGAGAACACCCGAAGCGATACGCCTGCTCGAAGTCGTAGAGCTGTTCGAAGGCCGCACGGTCAGACCGGAATGCATACTTGGGCGAGGTGGTTGTTCTGATGTCACAGCGTGCGCGGCACATGCTGCCTGGCGAGAGGTTAGCATCAGCTATCTGAAGTTTCTGCAAACGACAACACTGGCCGACATCTCCCACTTAACGGCCGCGCGAGTTGCGCGAGCTACATAGAAGCCTAATCCCAGCAATTCACCTCCAGACTTCGCGCGCAAAAATCTCGGGCAGGCAGGCCGCGCGTTTTTGTAGATGTCTGCGTTACGGCACAGCTATGTCACGGCAGCGCGTTGAAGTAGCAAGGTGCACTGACCGGCTGCGCAGGTAGCTGTGGCGGTGTCGCCCATGGCGGATTGCTGAAGTCGAAAAATTCGAGCATGTCGGGCTGCGCCGCATCGCGAGCATTCAGATTCGGCAGATCGAAACGCATCTCGATGAACTTGAGGATCGCCGTGAAGTCAGCCGTCGCGTGGGACACGTACCCTTTGCGCGTGAATGGCGATATCACGATCAAGGGGACGCGGAAGCCCGTCATCGAGAAGTTATCTGCGAAGTTGGTAATCGTTTCGCCCTGTAGTTTCGGTGCGATGCCGTCCGGGTTCGCAGCGGGCGCAGGCGGCACATGGTCGTAGAGTCCGCCCCCCTCGTCGTAGGTCAGGAGAAAAACGGAATCCTTCCACGAAGAACTCTTCATAAGAGCGTCGAGAAGGCGAGCAACGTGCGCCGCACCGGTTTGCACATTATTCTTCGGATGTTCATCAAGACCAGACGAATAACCACCTTCGATCAACACGACTGATGGCAGCGTGCCATTGTTCAGGTCCGTGAAGTACTGCGAAACCGGAACAATCTTGTCCGCATGATTTGTAGCGAATGGCTGGAAATAAGTGAGGAATGTTAAGCCCGGGTCTGTTGTGTACACCTTCCATGTAACGCCTGCGTCTTGAATCAGGTGGAAGATCGTTTTCTGTGAAAGCACCGCTTGAGGCACGGCCGTCCAGCCGTCGGAAGTCGCGGCAAGGCCGAACAGACGGTTCGGCTCTGTCTTGGACAGTACGGGAGAAAACCAGCGATCCGATGTGGCGAAGTTGGTGGCCATGAAGTAGTAAAAGGGCAAAACATCCTGATCGTAGTAACCCATCGCGCGCTGACCTACCAGATCGTTCAACCCATTCGCTGCAGCGTACCCCGCAGCACTGAGGACAAAACCATCCATGGTCGCCGGATTGGTGATGTCCGGCGTGTTGCGATTACGCTGCACATGGCTCTCGCTCCAGGCCGGACTGACATTCTCCGTACATGCGGTGAGCAATTTGAATGAAGCAATCGTCGAGCTACCGTCTCGTGTTTTATTCGATGGATTGACAACCCTATCGAGTCCGTCCACGTCTGCGCCAAATCCGTTCGCGGTCCGATACGCATTCAACTGGCCGAAGTAGCTGTCGAACGAACGATTCTCCTGGAACATGAAAATGATGTGATTGACGTTCTGTTTGAGAGCGGCCTGAGTTGCAGGAGTGCTATTGCTGCCAGAGCCGCCATTGCCGTTGTCACCTCCGCAGCCCGAGAGGACAAGAGCTCCAGCCAGCAGAAAGAACGAGAAAATTCTAATCATCAGTATCAGCCCCCGATTATTTCGGAACACGCCTATGATGAATTTCCTGCGCTGCTGTGTTGCCCGATATCCGGCCTCTCCGGACGGGAGCTTACACGCACAGCTCTGGCCTACGCCGTACGCCGTCCGAACTGACGCTCGTGCGCCACCTTTATATTGCGGATAGTTATTGGCGCGGCTTCGCGATTAGACGAACTCGCTTCCAGGTGAACGCCATGTTTTTGTGAGGCATATCACAGTGGCAGGTGTTATGAAGTTGGTATCATTTGGTCGCAATCGGAAGGTCGTAGTCTGTCCCTGTCCCTAGCAGACCAGCGCGGCGTACTCATGATGAAGGAGAAGCAAGATGGCCACAGGCACTAACGGTTCGACAAACCCAACGTCCAATGCAAACTGGACCCCAACCCAGGGCTACATTCTCGCCGTCATCTGCCTCGTAGCCGGGATTGCAGTAGGTTACTTCCTGCGCGGTTCGGCGAGTACGACCGCATCACCGGTTACCGCTACGCAACAGGCTCCGGCTGGCATGGGCATGAACGGTGGGCAGGTCACTCCTGAGCAGTTGAAGCACATGGCCGATAAGCAGGTAGAACCGCTTCTCGCCAAGCTCAATACCACCCCGAACGATCCGGTACTGCTGGCTGAAATCGGCAACGCTTACTATGACGCGCAGGTCTTCAACATTGCAACCGAGTATTACGGCCGCTCACTTCAGATCGCGCCGCAGAATACATCGGTTCGCACAGACTTTGGCACAGCTTTCTGGTACCTGGGTGATGCCGACAAAGCGATCGCAGAGTTCGACACGGCGTTGAAGACTGAACCATCCAAGGCGAACACGCTGCTCAATCGCGGGATAGTGAAATGGCAAGGCAAGATGGACATCGAAGGTGCCGTCGCAGACTGGCAGAAGTTGCTCGACAAGAACCCGACCTACGAAAATCGCGAGAAGGTGCAGGAACTCATCGTCAAAGCTAAACAGCACACCACGATGAAACCCGGCACGAAAACCGATAAGCCGGCAATGATCCAATAGACGACAGATTAGTCGATTTAGAAGAAGCCTACGTCTCTACACGTAGGCTTTTTCAATGTGCTCCGAACTTATGGACCCTGAATTTCATCGGGAAGACCGCGCCAAAAGACGCGTTTGCCGCGCCAAAAGACGCCTGCTGCGGCGAAAACCTTCACAGTGGGTCAAAGTTGAATTCGACATTCCGTCGTAAGCTGCTGAACTGACTGGGATAACATCCACATTTCGTCTTGCGGAATTTGGCATTGCGAGTGCAATTGCCAACGTTGGATTATTGTGCCGTGTACACCAGCGCCTCGCGTCAGTTCACCCGAACTGTGCGTCGTTATCGCCGTGACGTGCGGAACTGATTGGAGATCCGGTGGAAATTGACATGAATTCACAGAAGCGGTGGAGTAACACTCAGGCATACGGCCTTGCGATCATTTGCCTGCTACTCGGAATTACTAGCGGCTATCTTATTCACGGACCCGCGACACCGGCCGCAGTTCCTTCGGATCCCCACCAGCATGTGCATGAGCTTCCACCAGAGGCCTCCGCAATCCAGCCGACACCTGACCAGCTGAAACACATGGCGGACAAGCAAACCGAACCGCTTCTCGCAAAGCTGGAGGCGAACCCCAATGATCCGGATTTGTTGGTGCAAGTTGGCAAAGCTTACCTTTATGCGCGCCAATTCCAAACGTCGATTGAGTATTTCGAAAAGTCAGTGAAGATCAAGCCCGATGCGCGAGTTCTCACGACGCTCGGTGGTGCGTACCACTTCGCGGGGGCGGACGATAAGGCGCTCGATGCCTGGGATCGCGCGCTGAGAATCGATCCCGGCTACGGAGATGCACTCGTCAACATTGGCCTCGTGAAATTGCAGACTGAATCAAACCCAAAAGCAGCAATCGCGGCGTGGCGGAAGATGCTGAAGGCAAACCCGAATCACCCGCAACGCGCGAAAGTCGAAGCGATGATTGCAAGCGCGCAGGAACAGATTGAAACGCGCTCTGGCAAGTAAGAGGGTTCAGAGGTCATTGCGTAAGCAGGAACGAACGCAAGTGTTGCGACTCAAAATCTGAGCATTGGTAATGCCAACTACCGCACGCCGGAGTTGGCATTTTTGTTAGAGCGTCTGCCCCTGAAGACCTACGGCGCCTATTCGCAAACGTCTTGCCGGCCAGCGATACCGTTACAGAAAGCAGCGACGCCCGTTGTTAATTGGCAGGCGTCACTGTGCCGTTGGGTTCGTGGTCGACCATATGACAGGTCAGCGTACAGGTGTTAGTGCTGCGGTCATAAGAGAGCACGCCGTTGTTGGGACGAACCACATTTACATCGAAGTTAATCAGGCGCTGCCCCGAACCAGCACCCGCAGCAGGCACGCCATGCGCGCTATGACACACAGAACATGAAATGCCAGTGAGGATGTGTTTGCTGTGTTTGCTGAAGCTTACGTCGGACACAACATTGTTCAGGTTGTGACATTTGGCGCACATTGAATAAGGTCCGCCGCTACCCGGGTCCAGCGCGGGATTCGGAGTCAGGTTAATCACAAGACTGCCCGGCCCTCCGCTTGGCCACGTCCCCGCCGCCACCTGGCTGAAGGTGTAGGGACGCTCAAGAATGTGGTCGTTCTTCGATCCGTGAGGTCCGTTCGGCCCGGTCCCTCCAAACTCCCGGTTATCGTCGCTGTTGTGACAGTCGGTACAGAAGATGCGCGTCCCCATGGCGCGATTTTGTATGTTCCCGGAGAGATCCCACATAGAACCCAGCAGGCTGGGCTGTGATGTTGACGTGCTGTCCCTCATTACCGGATGACTCGAGGCCGCAGTAATGTCGAACTGTGTAATCAGGTTTAGCGGATCGCCGGCAAATACCGCGCGCGAAGGCAAGTAGCCGTAAATTGCGAGAGACTGTTTGCCCGAACTGTTTCCGTGGCAGCGAAGGCAGTTTTCGTACTGCTTGGTCGCCATTCCAGTCAGACTCGAACCGTCTGCCGCAACGCCCGCGACTCCATTCTGGGATGGCCGAAGGCCGGGAGCGGCACTGAATGTCGTCACCTGGTTGGCAATGTGCGCGTTGTGACAATCGACACAGGTTGCGTGGCGATTTTGAACAAGAACCACTGGTTCCGAGGGAGAATGCGTGTTGCCGCCAGTCGGGAACGGATGGCCTTTCTTCTCAAACTCCGCGAACACGTTTGCGACTGGCTGCAGCAACTTATCGCTGCCGTTATGACACATGATGCAGCTCTGCGAGGTGCTGTCGATGTTGGCGGCCGGCGGCACCGGATTGCGCAGCAGGCCTGCTGTGCCACTTGCATTGTGTGTGACGTGGCAGGATAAACAGGCGAATTCAGCCACAGTGGAGTAACCGCCCAACCCAGCCGTTGGAGCGACCTGTGCGGCCGAGTTGGCGTGTATGCTTGTCGTCCATTGCGCCAGCGCATTCTCCCGGGCGTTCACGGTGCGCGGCTTGGTCTCATGGCAGGAAAGGCAGAGCGCCCCGTTGGCGTTGTCTCGCACTAGGAACGTCATCGAACGTTTGTCGATGCCCTGGTTGTGCGGATTATGACAGCTCGTGCACTCGACGTTACCCTTGATCAACTTAACGGAGTGTGTGGAGTCGGCCGTAGTCTGGGTCGCGGCAATGCTCGGCACGAGTGTTGCCGAGTCCTGTATCGGGAGCTTGAGGCTGAACGGATGAGAGCCCTCCAGCTTAGTGCTCAGGATGCTCGTCATCGTACCGGACATTTGGGCTTTGCCGTAGGGCACCATCTGTCCTGGCGCGACGGTTCCATCGTGGCAGCTAAGGCAAAGCGTGCTCGTCTCGCCGAGAACAGGCTGTACCGTCGTGTTTCGAATCGTCTCGCTGCTATACATCGAGTATGTCTGCGAAGACAGTGTCTGTCCCCAAAGTGGCCCCTTGCCGATGCCGGAATGCGGAGCATGGCAGTACAAACACGCCGCAGACATCGAGCCACTGACTGGCGATGCGCCGCTTGAAAGGTCGTGTGCGCCCAGAATGTCGCGGCCTTCGTTCTGCGCGGCAGTAAACGTGATCAGCAGCAGCATCATGAGCAATAAGGCTGAAGCAACGCGCATCACTGTTTCGCTCCTTCCGCCTTTACTTTCACTCCATGATATTGGAACACCTGAATCCGCTGATTAAATGAGTCCGCCACGTACACGCGGTCGTTCTGATCGATAAACAATCCTGCTGGCAATTGGAACTCCCCGAGCCGCGTGCCGCGCCCGCCAAACGTGTACAGCAGTTGTCCTGTGCGGTCGAAGACCTGTACCACTCCCCACATGCCTTCGACGAGGTATATGTGCGCTTCCGAATCCAGCGCGATTCCCTTCGGACGGAACAGTCCGCCGGCCCTGTCGCCCAGGCTGCCGATCGCTCCCTTGTACGTGCCGTTGCGATCGAACATCTGCACGCGGAAGTTCATCGCGTCCACCACGGCCAGCACGCCGTCCCTCATCAGAATTTCGGTCGGAAAGTTGAATTCGCCGTCGCCGCTGCCGCGCTGTCCGATTGTCCGCAAGGTTTGTCCGTTCGAGTCGAGCACGTAGATTTTGTCGCGCAGCGTGTCCGTCACGTAGATCTGTTGCGTCTGTGTGTCGATCGCGATTCCCGTAGGACGCTTGAACAAGCCCTCTCCGCCTTTAAGACTGCCAAGCACTCCAAGGTACTTCCCCTGCTGATCCCACATGAACACTTTGCCGGCCTTCGAGTCCGTGACGTAGATGTTGTCTTTCGCATCTACGGCCACGCACTGCGGCTCGATCATAGGGTCCTTGCTTTTTTCTTTTCTCTCCAGGAACTTGTACTTGCGCCGCTCAACGTCGAAGATGTGGACTCCGGTCATGCCCGGATCGCTGACGATCACCCGCCCGCGCGAATCCACGGCCACGCTATACGGCCGCACCATCTTCTTGTAGTCTGGCTCGCCGGCAACTACGTCCACCAGCTTCGTCCAGAAGCCGGGGTTGCCTCGAATGTCCTTCTCGGAGCTGAAGCTGCGTTCGTAAGTCAGCTTGCGTCCGCCTTCCAACAGCAGGTCCGGAGGTGAGACCTGCGCTGGGACTTTCTGACGCTTAGCGGACAGCGCAGGAGCCAACAGCAAAAGAATTAAGGGCAGAATCCAAGCCGCACTGCGCAGCTTTGCCGTGCAAGCACTGCTTAGAAAACGTTGAACCATCTTGAGATACCAAAGTAGTACGAGTTTACTACCGTCGAAGGGGCACCAGAAGCGCTCACCAGTTGCCCTGTCCTCGTGTAACCAGCTCGGAGCGACAACTTTCGAAGCCTGTATTCCAACTGGCTGGTCAACCTGTCGCCATCGTTCATCGAAAACAGCGCGTGCGAAAGCGTGTCGCTCTTAATCTTGCTGTAGTACCCGCTAATCGTCATTCTCTTGAGTGGCGACGCGTTGACGCCCACTGTGTAACTGCGGCCGTTGAAGACCACGAAATCGTTCGTAATGAGGCTGGGCGGCAGGGGCGTCGGATTCAACAAGCCGGATGCCGTCAACACCGTGGTTCCATGCGACTGCGAATAGCCTCCGGTCACCCCGAAGCTTCTCCAGGTTAGTCCGCTTGAAATTGTCTCGGAAAGGTTGCCGTCCCCCTCACGCTGTGTCAAGGCACTGCGCATTGCGCGGTATGAACCGTGCCAGGAGGTTCTGTACGTCAAGCGCCGGCGGACAAACCCGCCGTAACTGTAGGAACTTGTGGTGAACAGTGCAACCTGCGTCTGTACGTTCTGCGAGTAGGCGAAATCCGCGCTGGTTTCCCAACGACCGAACTTGCGCGACGCGCTCACATTGCTGACGAATCCGAGGTTGGTATTGCCGAACTTGTTCGCGTTGTTCACCATTCCGAAGCTGAAATAGAGAAGCCCGAAAAGTGGACGGGCGTACCGGTAGTTCACCGTGCCGCCATACTGCGTGTCTGAAACCTGCTTGCCGTAGTAGTTCTGTTCGCGGTGAGAGATGTGACCATTCACGGACAAACCTTTACCTAGCGTGAGGTAAGTGTTGCCGGTGAAGACCAGGGACTCTGCGCTTCCGTCACCCAGAAAGATGGGCACTCCGCCCGCGTCGATAATGCTTTGCTGCATGGCGTTGAATAGGTTACTGGTGTACCTCACATCGCCATTCAGGCTCAGCCTCCGAAACGGCACAAATGACACTCCAACGGTGGCCGTATCTGTCGTGTTTGTCCGCTCGATGTCGCCTTCGCTGCTTGACGTCGATCGCCCCCAGGACGCCCCTATGCTGCCGGAGAGCGGCAAGGAATGGCTTGCTGAGACTCCGTACGACGAAGTCGTCCCGGCACTCGCCGTCGGCCCGGCGCCAAAAAAACCGGGAAAACTTGAAGCCATATTCTGATGAGTGTAATAAGCGCCTAACTGATAACCCCTTAGCAGATATCTGGAGTCCAGGCTGAAATTCTTTGCCGAGCTCTGTACGTCGCCTTCCGTCCCTAAGACTGTCGAAGAGTTGCTGGCATCGCTGAAGGTTGCGGTCAGGCTCGGCAGCTTTGGCACGAGCGCGCTCCACGTGACGCCGAAGTTCCGCGCCGATCCGGTGGTGTTCAACCCTGCCAGACCCGGAATTCCGTACTCGCCGCTGTTGTTGAACTCTTTTCCAAACGACACGGAACCGGGAAAGCGGCTTCCGCTAAACAAATTCATGGCCCCGTTCACGCCGCTACTGTTCAAAATCGATTGAGAAGCGCCATTGTTTTGGCTGCGGTTATAGTGAGGCTGCAAGCTGAAGGAAAGAAAGTTTGGGTGGTAATAGAAACCGGATAGTGTCCCGCTCCCCATGAGACTGTTGCTATGGCTTGATCCGCCATAGTCACCCCATCCTCCTCCGTAGCCAAAACCAAGTGAACCGTTCAGGTTCATCTTGAGGTTCTCGCCTACCTCAACTTGCGCGCTGGCCGGGGCTAAGAAGAGCAACACTACTGCCAACAATAGGCGAATCTGCCGAATTGTTCTGTTCCTATATCCGTGCATCGGGTCCGTCCGCCTATAACTTTTCGATCTTTGCGTTTTTCCGCAGTTTGTCCCCGAGCGTTGCACGGATGTTCTGCGTCTTCTCTTTTTCCAAGTCCGATCTCAGCTTCGCCTTTACTTCCGCGTATAGCACCTTGCCCGGCAACTGATGCGCCTGTAGGCGGAATATGGTGTAGGCGTTCCCTAATTGAATGAGGTCACTCACGTCTCCCGGCTTCATCGTCATCGCGGCCTTCACAATCTCCGGCGGGAGTTTGCTCGGGGGCACAGGCTTGTGGTCGCCCATATTGACCCTGTAGTCGTCATCCGACATCTGCTCTGCCAATAACCCAAACGCGCGATAACTCTTTGCATTCTTCGCCTGCTTCGCGGCTGCTTCGGCCCGAACGCGCGCTTCCTTCAGGACATCGGGAACATTATTGGGCGGAAGGATGGAAATGCTCTGTATGTGAATCATCTCTGGCCGTTTGAACTGTGACGGGTTCTTGTCGTAGTAGGCCTTTGCCTGGGCTGGTGTAACCGTGGATTTCGCCGTGATTTCGGTCCTCAGCATCGATTCGATCAGCAGCGAGCGCCGTATCAGCTCTCGCAGCGCTGGTTTCGAGCCGCCCAGTTCAACATTCATATAGCCTTGAAAAATTTCCTTGTTCGGGAACTGTTTGCGGAAATTGGCTTCGGCCTGGGCCAGGCGCGCAGGCGGAATCGTCACGTTTCGGCGCTTCGCTTCCTGGTAGAGCAACTCCTCAAAGATGATCATGTCGAGGGCGCCTTGGCGGATCTGCGGCTCCATGTCTTTGGGAAAGCCGTTGTGCTGCCGCGCGTATGGGAAGATGGCATACATCTGGCGCAATAGGTCTCGATCGGTCAGCACCGCGCCGTTCACCCGCGCCACCGCTTTCCCGGTTGTCTGGATTCCGGGTTTCGCGCTGGCGGCGTTGGCGCTCATCTCCGCCTTGACTCCTGTTGGAGCGTGGGAAGCGACCTGTGCGCCGGAGACCGAGATCCCCACCAGAACGACTGCGGCGGTGCAGAACTGCAATTTCATAAATCCTCTCGAACGACTTTCTTCAGAAAAAACAAGGGGAGGGAGCTTCCCCTCCCCTTGAGGGGTAAGAGCAACTAGAACTGCGTGGTGACGTTCATGATGCCGCTGCCTTCGTTCGAACCACCCGCACCGGTGAAGTGGCACTGGCGGCAGAACTGCGTCGCGGACGAAGCCTTGGTGCCGTCAGGAATCGGAGCGCCCGGGTTGTAAGGAGCTGATACGAAGAAGTAGCTCGGGTACGTACCCTTCACGCCAGCAGCGGTACCGCTGAATACGTGCATCGAGTGCGGAGTGTGGCAGGTGGTGCAAACCACGTACGCGCTCTTCGCATCCGTCGCGCCAGCAGGGATCACAACCGGGCTGACACGGCCACCGGCCGGGAAGGCAGCGGTCGACTGCGTGACCTGGAAGGAGCCGTAGTGGTTGATGAACGCCTGGTAAGCAGCGTCCCCAGCCTTCGGCTGCAGACAATCGATCGGGGTACCGTGGCTATTGCAGGTTCCGTCAGCGGCAAGTTTCAGCTCAAGACGGCTAGCAACACCCACTGCGTCCATGGTGGCTTTCGGACCGATCGGGTGATCGTTCTTGTAGTTGCCGGCAGCGGTGCCATCGGCACCGAGCAGGGTCGGAATCCACTCCGCGCCGTAGCTCGCGGGCAACAGACCAGCCGACTGCTCGTAGGAGTGATTCGTCATCATGGCGCCCCTCGCCACGTTACCGTCGTGGCAGCTAAGGCACATCATGACGCCCGTGGTTATATGCTCGTCCGTTTCAGAGTCGGCGGGGAGCGTGATGTCAAACGCACCGCCGTCACCGGTGGCAATCGTCGTGCCGTAGAGCGGACCCATGTCCTGCCCCCACAGAGCGAAGTCGCCCGTGGTTGCGTCGGTTACGTGGGTACCGAGAGAGCTGCCGCCGTTGCCGCGAGCGCCGCTGTGTGGGACGTGGCAACCTACACAACCGCGTCCGCCGTTCTGGTGAGCTCCGAGTTTGTCGATGCCCGTGATGCCCGAACCAGATGTATAGGTCGGGTTCTGTGCCAATGCGAAGCTGGCAAGCGCCAGAACGCAAAGAGCAATCATCATCTTCTTCATGTTAAAAGACCTCCTGATATGTACAGCGACTGCTTTACTGCGCGGAGTCTGTTACCTCTTCGCTCCGTTATGACTGTCTTCTGAACAGCCAAACCTCTTCGTGACATCGAGGCGGACGCTACGGTTGAGCTTTCGCCTCTGAACTCTTGTCAGCCTGCGCGGGCTTTCCTCCTGCCCTGGCCGCAGCTTTTTTCTCTTGCTCGGCGTCGCGCCTGGATTTTTCGGCCCTCGCTTCGTCATCGGTGAAATACCGGAACATCTGCACCCGTCCCGGATATTGCTCCGAAGTAAACACCCGGTTGTTCTTGTCGATCGCTAACCCCGCGAGGGTATTGAACTGTCCGGGAAGCAAGCCGTGGCCACCCATCCAGAGGAGCAACTGCCCCTCCTGGGTGAATACCTGCACGCGGTCTTGCACGCCGTCGGCGACCCACACGTGGCCGTCGCCATCAATGGCGATTCCCTTTGGCCGCGCAAAGTAGCCCGGACCGTCACCAGCCTTGCCGAAGGTGCGGATAAACTTGCCGTCGGCGTCGAAGATCTGGACGCGGTTGTTGAATGTGTCGGAGACGAACAAGTTACCGTCTTGATCGACCGCAACGTTCGTGGGCTTTCCGAAGTTACCCGGATCGGTGAGGGTGTGGGCTTTCCCTGTGGTTCCGATCTTGCGCAAGAGCTTGTATGGCGGATCGGCGTCATAGACCAGCACCTGGTCAAGTTCCGCGTCGGCTACATAGAGGAACCGGTTCTCGTTATCGATGGCCATCCCTCCGGGGTCGGCCATGCCGTCGCTGATTGTGCCTTCCAGTTTGTGGTCAGGCGCGAAGACCAATACACGTCTTGCCACGCTATCGGCCACAAATAGGCGGTCGCTATCGTCAAGCGTGAGCCCGGTAATCATTCCAAAGCGCGCGCTGACGCCATTCTTGATGAGTTCAAATTTCCAGGTCTCTGTATCGACGATGAAGACGGCGCTGACCTTACGGTCGGCGATGTACAGGCGGTTCTTGGAGTCCACGCCCATCCCATAGGGCATGATCAGCTGGAAGCGCGGTTTTTCAGCCTTGGAAGTCTCACCGACTGCCACACCGGCGAGCCGGTCCATCCATCTTCCCTTCTTCTTCTCTTTCGGTTGATCGGCCCTGAACTTCTCGCCCGAAAAATAATTCAAGTACTTGACCCGCGTGATCGCCGGCGGATTCGGCCACACGATCTTCGAGTAGTCGAGCACGTCCAGGAAGTGCGGCTTCTCCGGCACGGCCTCCTTCTTGAACTTCTTGTCCTTGCCGTGGACGGCAGCCGGCACGCTCAGCAGGAGCGCCAATCCGACGAGCACCAGTGCCGTTACCAATCCGCGCCGAATCGATTCTTGATGACCTGTGAACATCTCTGCTTCTCTCATCACTACTTCCCCAGATCCTTATGGCAGCTCGCGCAGAACGCGATGTTGTTGGCCTGGTCATTCACAAGCAAGCCCGGCTGCGCGGAAGCATGCGGCTGATGGCACGTCGCGCAATTGATCGCTACCCGGAGCTTGGTTACGTCGGTCGGATCCATCTGGTCCACAACCGGGTGCTTTTCCACCGGGTGACCAAGGCCGTACTTGATGGGCAGCCGAGCAACTTTCGCGAAGTAGTTTTCCGGCAGCCTCACCTTGCCGTCGAAAATCGTCACGAGGTGCTCTTTCTCTAACTTCTGCGGCTTCGCGTCGGGACCGTGGCACTCGATGCAGAGGGCGCTCGTAGTCTTCGCCCGCAGCAGATGAACGTTATCGCCGCCGTGCGGTTCGTGGCAGGTGGCGCAACCCTGTTCAAATGCCGGCTGATGCAGGTGCTTCTTCTTGTGCTGTTCAGCCTGATCGGCGTGGCAGGCGAGGCAGGCGTTCACTGCGTCCGGCTTGGGGAATCCCTGCGACTTGCCGGCATGGGCATTGTGACAATCCGTGCAATTGCCCATTGCGCCCGGATGCTGAACCTTCGCGGTTTCAATCTTCTTCGCCTGCTCTTCATGACACGTCACGCACAGGGCCTTCGGCTCGGCCTGCGTCAGCACAACTTTGCCGTCCTTCGGAGCCTCGTGACAGGTGGCGCAGGAATCTTTATCGCTGAACGGCGCATGCACAAACCTCTGAACCAGCTTCTTGCCGTTCGACTGGTGTGGATCGTGGCAGGTCAGGCAATCAGCTTTGGCGATGGGTTGGCCGTTGTGCGCCTTGGCGATCGTGTCGTCCTTGGGATCGTGGCAATCGACGCAGAGGGCGGGAGCGTCTTTGGTCAGGTGGAAGTCGAACTCGCGCTTGCCGGCTTCACCCGTCTTGTGCGTGATGTGGCAGGTGGAGCAACCCATGTCGAGCGCCGCATGCCTGCTTCCTTCCGCAGGAACGTCCAGGCCGGTCTTGTGACACGACAGACAAAGGTTCGTTGTCTTGTCGCCCATATCCGCTTTCAAGAGCTGGTTCTTGTTTTCGGCGGTGTGCGGGTCGTGACACTTGATGCAATCGCGGACTGCCGGGGCGTGAACCGTGCCTTTGATATCCGCGGCGTTCTTGTCGGCGTGGCAGGTGAGGCAGAGAGCTTGAGGAGTAGTGGTCGTGAGCTTTACGCGAGTAACGTCTTTGTTAACCCGTACTTCGTGACAGCTAGTACATCCAGTGGCAATCGCCGAGTGCACAAACTTGCCCTTGGACTTGTCTTCGTGGCACTCGAGGCATTTTGCAGCATCGATGTCTTTCTCCAGAGGCACTGGATGCTTGCCGGCGTACAACTTGCCCGTACTTGCGATGAGGAGAATTACAACAATCGATAAAAAAACCCTTTTCACGACTACCTCCGGCCGAGGTGAATTGTGCAAACGCATGGCCGTGAACAGGCCAACTCGGTTCCATTGTGGAAATAAAGCTAAGTTGTTGAAGGTAAGCACAATCAAAACAGGAAAATGTTGCTTCCTGTTCCGGAATCCGAGATTGCCGTCTCCAGAAATGGGCTTTTCTCCACACCCACATCGTGAAATGCCCCACCCCACATTTGAGTCAGCGCGGTATTTGCCCCACTGCGGGATTTTTGCCGTCGGAGAGCCAAGAGGTAGCACCGATCTCGGCTCATGGAAGCGGCAAGTTGTTCAAGCATAATGTCTGGAGTGTCGAATCGGGATTTGCGGATCACGACATTCTCGGCCAGGTTGGCCCGTGAGTCTGAGGAAGCTACAATCGAACCCAGAGTTCTCTGTTGGAAAGTGTGCGGGTGATCACTGCTGTGGGTGATATGGCCCACAGTGTCCTAGTACAAGCGCTTTTAGACTGAACCTAAGTCACCGTCTCCCATGCACTTGCAACAAGATGTGGTTGTGGACTCCAACTTGCACTCAGAGTAACAGCACGCGAAGGAGCCAGATTCGTGATTTCGCTTTGGCAAAAATTCTATAAAACATTCGCTTCGGTGCGAACCGGCATCATCCTCATTATTCTGGTCGGAGTCCTCTCGGCGATCGGTACCTTTATTTTGCAACGGCCAACGTCGGAGTTGGAACAGATTCAGCGGGCATACTCCCCCAACACGCTGATGTGGCTGGACCGGCTTGGCCTGACGGACGTTTTCCATGCATGGTGGTTCGCACTGCTCCTGACGCTTGTCAGTCTGAGCATCATCTTTGCATCGCTCGAGCGCTGGCCAAACGCGTGGCGTTTTTACGCGCGTCCGTACCGCCGTCCGGAACCGCACTTTCGCGCCGTGCTTCCTCACCATACGGAGATTCCGATCCGCGACGGGAAACAGGGCATCGAGGCGGCCGAGCGAGCGTTCCGCCACCTGGGCTTCCGCGCAGAGCGCGTGGTCGATAACGACGACGTATCGCTCTTTGCCGAGCGCAATCGCATTTCTGTGATGGCCGTCTACATCGTTCATGCCAGCCTGTTACTGATTTTCTGTGGCGGCATCCTCGATGCAATGTACGGATATCGCGGCTATCTCTCGCTGACTCCGGGTGAAACGAACAATCAGATTGAGGTCCGCCAGATCGACCAACAGGTCAAAAAGACGATCCCGTTCTCGGTTCGTTGCGATGCCACGGGCCAGGAGAACTACCCTGACGGCACCCCGAAAAAGTGGTGGTCAAAGCTGGCCGTCATTGAGAACGGGCAGGAAGTGAAGCGCAAAGAGATTGTCGTCAACGATCCGCTGGTACACAGAGGCATTCGCCTCTACCAGGCTGGCTACGGGTCGAGCGGCAAGCTCGACCACGTTGAACTTCTCGCAACTGTTAAAGGCAACACCGAGAGCAGCAGGATCAGTCTCGCTCTGGACCAACCCATACAACTGGACGCCGAAACTTCGGTGAAGCTGGTGCGCTTCGTTCCCGACGCTTATGTGCAGGACAACGAGATATTCACGCGCTCGACCAGTCCGGAGAACCCAGCATTTCAGCTTGCAGTCCTCGACAAGGCCGGCAGTGAAGTAAAGATGTGGCTCATGCCTCGTGTCGAGAATCTCGCGCAGGACGACAAGTCCGCCTACGCTTTCCGCGCAACCGATATGAAGATGAAGCCCTTCACCGGACTGGAAGTTTCGTTCCAGCCAGGACAGTGGGCAGTTTGGGCCGGCGTGCTGCTGATGGCTGCCGGACTCGCCATAGCGTTCTACGTAGTCCACATGCGGTTCTGGGCCGTGGCCGTGAACAACGGCGACAAAGGTACAGTGCTCTGGATCGGCGGCGCGTTCAACAAGAATCGTGAACGATTCGAAGAACGTTACAAGGCGCTGGTGGAAGCGACCCGGCGCGAGATCGAGAAGACGCAGGCAAACGCGACGCCCACACAACCAGAGAGCCGGACAACAACCACGGCCGGAGTTTAGGTAACAGGCATTCGGAGGAACAGTGATGTCGAAAGCAAGAGCAGAACAGCAACCCGCGGCGGCAACAGGAACGACACTGCTCGTTCTGGTGGGAATGGCGATGATGTTCCTTTTGATGACCGCCTTCCTTGGAGCTATGAAGACGAAGACGGGGCCGCTCTTTAATGAGAGCAACATGCTGTACGTGGCCCTGATTTTCTATGCAGGCGCTGGCGCGTTGTACATGGGCTTCGGCGTAACGGGAGTTGACCGCTACGTCAAGGTTGCTTCCATCGCGACCGTGATTGGTCTGGTGGCGAATACCCTCGCTGCCGGCCACCGCTGGTACATCGCCGGACGGCCGCCGTTCTCCAACATGTACGAGATGTTGCTTAGCTTCGTGTGGACGGTCGCACTGCTGACGCTGGTGGCGGAACGCTTCTACGGTGTAAAGATCATCGGAAGCGTGACCATGCCGCTGGCGGTAGTGTCGGTCATCGTGATGCAGTTGCTGCCTTCGGAGGTTCGGCCACTGGTACCGGCACTGCAATCGACGTGGCTGCACGTGCACGTATCGCTCGCAATGCTTGCGTATGCCGCTTGCGCCGTGAGTTTTGCCCTCTCCATGATGTTCCTGATTCAGGACAAGATGAAAACCGAGACGTTCCTGGCGCTGACCTCCGGCGGCGTTGGCTTGGTGTATGCCTGCATCGCCGTGCTGCGGTTCAACAACGGCGGCCTCGACGTTATCGCCTGGGACCCTGCGGGCAAGCAAGAAATCTTCATCGCAGAGGGGCAGAGGCTATTCGTCACGATTCCTGAGCTGGGCTGGCTTTTCGCTCTGTCAGCTTTGGCCGTCGTAGTTCCACTCGTGCTCTACTTCGTAGGACGTGCCAAGCATGACGAGAACATCTTCGTGCTGGCAAACCGTGCAATGTTCGTCAGCATTCTGCTGCAGGTCGTCGCCGTCGGCGCGTTCGTCCTCCGTGTTCGCAGCGGACATTACTCAAATCCGCAAGTCGAAGGTCTATTCGTAACGAACCTGGCCGCGAGTCCATTCATCCTTGCCGGTCTGGTTGGCGGCATCTTCGCCGGGCTGCTCTACCTGATGCTGCTCTGGCGCCGTAGCGACCTGGAGCGCTTGCTGCCCTCGACCGATGCGCTTGATTCCGTTACGTACAAGACTATCTGCCTGGCGTTCCCGCTGCTGACGTTGATGATCGCCGTCGGCGCATATTGGGCAAACGAGACGTGGGGTTCGTACTGGAGCTGGGATCCTAAGGAAACCTGGGCCGCCATCACCTGGCTGGTGTACGCCGGCTATCTGCACATGCGGATCACCCGCGGATGGCGCGGACGCCGGGCGGCGTACTTCGCAATCCTTGGCTTTGCGGTCGTAATCTTCACCTTCTTCGGCGTCACATACTTGCTGCCGGGCCTGCACGCATACGCATAAGGCAAACAACCCTCACCGTCACCCATGGGGCTCGAATTCGAGCCCCATTTTTGTTGTTAACAACTAGAGCGTCATGTCGACCGGAGGACGGAAGGCTCGAAGTGGAGATACCTTGTGTTTCGTGTGCGACGGAAATACAAGGTGGTTCGACTACGCGCCCCTACGCTCACCATGACGCTTGTTCTGAATTGGCTTTGTCAGCAGTCTCCATTCTGTTTTGTTCCAGCGGCAACCGTCATGACTTCAAACTACTCTTACCTGAGTTCTCGCAGTCGATCTCATGTACAGGCTGGGACGGGATGGTCCCCTTTCCCAAGAACATAAATACGGCCACCGTTCCTTCCCTGCAATTCCGCACCACCTGAACGGACTCGCCTTGCTGAAAACCTTCGGGCAGCAAGGTATGGTTTTCTTCGATGAACTTGTCTAAGTAGGTTGCGTCGAACGGTACGCCCTGGCTCAAGGACCACCTGGTTTGCAGGCGATCTGCTATTTCCTGCGGTCCCGTGACTTGCAGCTTGCCCATTCGATATTGCTTGCCCTCCTCTACGGAAATCGTCAGGGCGACTGTAGATTCGGAATGCGACCTGGATATCGGCAGGGCTAGAACGTCAAGGTGTCCTCTACTGCCATACACTTCAAGGAGTGCATTTAACCCCGTGCGAACTCTTTCCGTATTGAAAGGGTCGCCGGGCTTAAGCGGAATTCGTGCAACCAGTTGCTCGTCTGTGAAAATATGATTCCCCACCAAGTGAAGTTCTGAAAGGCTGTGAAGTGGGCCTTCCAGGACTTCTGCTTCGACCGTGACAGGTTTCGGAATTGCCAGCGGGTCGATAGCTTTGATGGTGACATTGTCTACTTTCGCTTTGAGATAGCCTCGTTTCTGAAACTGGTCTCGAATCCGCTCGCCGATTTCTTCGGCATTACCGTTAAAACAAGACCCGACGAAATTGGCCGTCACCTCGGCAATCTGCGTCGAATCGAAGGCTCGCGTGCCGCTCAAGATAAGCTGCTGTACGACGATTCCGGCCTTTTTGTCAGTACGGTAATCCTGCTTCGATATGCACTGGCCCTGAAGCAACGTCGGAAGCAGTACGCTACATGCGACGACGATAATCAACCGCCTCATCAGATTGCCTTTCCACGAAGTGTGTATATGCGGATGGCGAAGGATATTACGCGCCCTCGCTTCGAAGTGGAACCTGAATCGCAAACAGAATGAAACGCGCCAGGTCCGAGCAGTGGCGGCCTTTAGGGAATGCGCAATGAGTGACTTAGCTTGTCCCTTGCCGCCTGAAGACCCATAATGGGAACAGACCTTGGTACGACTCGGGAGCGCCTGAGAGTGTCGAACCTTCGAGTGAACTGGCAATTGAGGGCCGTTCTTCCCGTTGCAGCCGTATTGCTCAACGGTCTATTGCTGTTCGTTCTTGTTACGCTGTCGCTTGGCGACCCGGAACGGAACACGGTGCTCGTGGTCGCTACGGCCGGAGCAGTATGTGTTTGCGCAGCGATGTTGATGGTGCTCGGCGTCGTCTTCCGCAGACCCATGGCCGAGTTGCAAGACAAGATCGCACAGGTCCGCGCGGGCAGCATGGATGTTGCCGTCAGTTTTGCCGATCGCAACGATGAGGTCGGCGACCTTGGGCGTGACTTCAACATGATGGTGCAGCAACTGCGCGAGAGCCGTGAAGAGATTCAGCACCTGCACCGTACACAAATTTCCAGGGCGGAGCATCTCGCGACCCTGGGAGAACTGGCGGCAGGGCTCGCGCACGAGATTCGTAATCCCCTAGCCGGGATTGCGGGCGTTATTGAGATCATCGGCCGCGACTTGCCGAAGGAGAGTCCTGCTCGCCTGGTGCTGAAGGATGTTCGCGCCGAGGTGTTGCACATCAATCGCATTGTCTCCGACTTGCTGGAGATCGCGCGGCCAAAGGCCCCGGAGTTTCGGCCCGGCGACATCAATGCGACCGCGGAGCATGCCGTCCTGTTTGCCCGTGAGCAGGCGCACACGAAGGGCGTGGAACTCGAACTGATCCGAAGCGAAGGGCTTCCGCCGCTCGATCACGATGCCGGCCAGATACATCAGGTTCTGCTGAACCTTATCCTGAACGCGATCCAGGCGTGCGATGCCAATGGCAGGGTACGCATTGAGATCACCAGCACCGATAAGCTTGTTTGTGTTGCGGTAGATGACACCGGAAAAGGAATACCGCCGGAGATCCTTCCCAACATTTTCCGCCCGTTCTTTACCACGAAGGGTAACGGCACCGGACTTGGACTATCGCTGGCGCGCCGAATCGTGGAGGACCACGGCGGACGCATCGACGTGACGAGCTGGCTCGGCAAAGGCAGCAACTTTGTCGTCGTCCTGCCGCAGCAGCGATCAACAATTGAGGTCGGTTCGTAGTAAAGTAGTGAACAGGAATGCCCGCAGAAAAAGTTCTCATCGTTGATGACGAAAAGCTCGTCCGCTGGTCCCTGCGCCAGAAATGTGAAGAGTGGGGCTACCACGTTCTGGAAGCCGAGAATGGAACGGCTGGCCTCCGGATGGCGCACAACGAGTCCCCCGACCTCGTACTGCTGGACGTCCGCCTCCCCGATCTGAATGGAATCCAGGTTCTGGAACAACTCAAGCAGGCCGGCAACGCGCGCGCTGTCATCATGATCACGGCTGATCCCCAACTGGAGGACGTGAAAACGGCTCTGAAGTTGGGCGCGTACGATTTCGTCGGCAAGCCGCTCGACTTCGACGAACTCGCCGTGGCCGTGAAGAACGCGCTGGAAACGACGCGGCTGCGCAGTGAAGTGGAATCGCTCCGTGGCGAGGTTCGCAGGCGCGCGGGCTACCACGACGTCATCGGCGTCTCGCAAAAAATGACGGGCCTGATGGTGTTTGTGCGCAAGATCGCCGCCAGCGAGGCGACGACAATCTTGATCCAGGGCGAAAGCGGCACCGGCAAGGATCTGATCGCGAAAGGCATCCACTACGAGAGTAGCCGCCAGAACAAACCCTTCATTGCTATCAACTGCTCGGCTATCCCCGAGACGCTGATGGAGGCCGAACTTTTCGGTCACGAGCGTGGCGCATTCACCGACGCGAAGGCAATGAAGAAAGGCCTGTTCGAGATGGCCGATGGAGGAACGCTCTTCCTCGACGAAATCGGCGAACTATCTCCTCTCCTTCAGGCCAAGTTGCTGCGCGTTTTGGAAGACCAGGTCATACGCCGCGTCGGCGGAGTGCGTGACATGCAGGTGGATGTCCGCGTCATCGCAGCGTCCAACCGGGACCTGGAGCGCGCTGTTCGCGAAGCTCAATTCCGGCAGGATCTCTTTTATCGCCTGGCGATCATCTCGGTCTTCCTCCCGCCCCTGCGCGAGCGCAAGGAGGACATTCAACCTCTTGTGGACTACTTCATCGAGCGCTACAACCGCAAATTTCGTAAGGGCGTTCGCGGACTGACGGACGAAAGCCGCAAGCTATTGATGAAGCATAATTGGCCAGGCAACGTTCGAGAGCTGAAGAACGCAATCGAACGCGCAATGATTTTGGAAGACGAAGAGTTCTTGCGGCCGGAGTATCTGCCATTCGCCGTAGGCCAGCAGGCAACGGGATTGACCGCTTTCGAAATGACGTCGCTGAATGCGCCGGGCGCACCGCTGCGAAATGGCCGCAGTTTGCCACCGTTGACGATCCCTGAGGGCGGCACTTCTCTGGAGGAGGTGGAACGCGCACTGGTGGAAATGGCGCTTTCCCAGGCCAACGGGAACCAGACCCACGCGGCACGGCTGCTCGACATCAGCCGCGATGCACTCCGCTACAAGCTAAAAAAATTTGGGCTGATGCGATCCGACGAAGAAGACGCGGCAACAGCCGAGGTGTAATCGAACGCTCGCAGAAAGGTAAGGGGCACGGCTTGCGCCGTGCCCTTACCTTTTCTGTTCATACACGTAGGCACTGATTTTTGCTGTGTTCTATCGTGCTAAATGGTTCGTGATGCCCCAGCCAGTTTCCCGTCCTTGAGACGGTACACCTCACCGCGCCAGGTCACGGTATTCCCGGCGAAGCTGGCAATCCATACTGCGAGGCCGACAATGTCGCGCAGCGGTACGAGCGATAGGTCTCGCAGGTTGCGCTCGTCTCGCAATACAGCGGTGCAAAGCAGGTACGCACAAGCGAATCGTGTCACGGTCGTGATACCTAACAAGGCCCAGGCCCAGAGTGCTCCGGCGGAAAATAGCAAGGCGAGAATCGCCCAGGGCAGCGCGAATGTGACGAGCACTCCAAAGTATCCCAACCGGCGCATATCGCGCACTGTGCGCGCCCATCGCAATTGGTGCTCGAACATCTGACGGAAGGTGTAGGCGGGCAGAAAAGTTTCCACGACTGGCTCCGCGAGCACCACTTTGTAGCCTGCGCGCGCGGTGCGGACGCCCAGTTCGTAATCGTCAGCGAGGTAGTCGAGCAGAGGCTCGAAGCCGCCGATGTGTCCCAGCACTCGGCGCGGCATCGCGAGAGTCGCGCCAAGCGCGAAGTGCATCCCCCCGTCCAACTGCTTCGCGCAGAGCACGCCTCCGGCAAAGTCTGTGCTGATGGTGACGGCCTCCAGGCGGGAAGCTATCGTGCGATCGGAAACCGCCCGGTACAAAGTCGTTACGAGCCCCACGGAAGAGTCTGCAAAATGGGCTGCTACAGATCGCAGGTAGTCGGGCGGCACGCGGATGTCGCTGTCATTCACGAGCACGTGGTCGTAGCGGGAGGCACGCAACATCTGCACCAGGTTGCTCACCTTGCGATTCGTGCCGAGCACTTCTCTGCCGACGACCAGTTCGATCCGTCGTGCCGGAAACTCACGACGCAGGCGCTCGACCTCCGCTACCGCAGGATCTTCGGCGTCGTTAACGCCGAAGATAATCTCGTACTCTGGGTAGTCCTGCAGACAGTGGCTTCGGAAGGATTCGTACATCTCCGGATCGGCGCCGTGCAGCGGCTTAAGAATGGTAATCGATGGCGTAAAGCCGGGCCGCATCGTGACCGGGGCGCTCACATGCTGACGGATGCTCCATAACGTGAGCACCAGATATCCGAGCCCGCAAATCGCGAGCAGCCCGCATATGCAGGCCACAAACGTGAGCAGTGAATGATTCATTAGAAGCGTGGGACGATATCTCCGCTGAGGTGAACGAAGGTTCAGCTTACCAAACCGGAGTTGTCCAGGAAAGCTGTGCGAATACGGCATACAGGGATCGGGCGGCATCACAATCCCGATCTCAATAGCGAGACTAGATTGATTTCTCGGAAAGAAAGTATTGGAACTGAACCTTCAGCAGCGAAGGTTCGAGGCACTCTCGTCTCAATAGGCTCGAACCTTCAATATTCGTGGCGCTCAGCGGCTTGCCGCACGTTCTCCATTATTATGTCTTGGCACGAGTCACAATTCAGCATTTACCGAATAGAGCTGGTGTTGTCGAGCGCGTTCAGTTGCTGGGTCAAGTAAAAAGGAAACCAGGTCCTTCAAAACAATTACCTGAAACGAGGGGAGGCGGGATACGCCATGGAAAAGCTGGTGAGTAATTCCATGGAATTCTCTGTGATGGACGTGGTCTTCTTCTAAGAACGAAACGATATCGAAACTCGTTTGCCACTTGTCGCCCAGCTCCCAACAGACTGCAAGGCCGATTTCGTTCGCGTTCTTCTCGCCTGTATCCATCTCCTCAATAAGCGAATCGAGGCTGTATCTGTACTCAAGTACACGAACAGGAGAGATGATGGGCTGTTCTAGCCCCGAAAAGTGTTCGGCGTCAACGCCCAGCGGATTCTCCTCAGCTCGGATGAACTTCGTGAAGGGAGGCTCGATATAGATGCGATACAGACCGTCGTACTGATTATATTGGCTTGACGAGAGCAGTTGAATACCGCGGATTAAGCCAGATGACAGCATTTGGTTGAACAGCGCGACAACATCTTGCTCGACCAAGGGTAGTGACCTGATCGGCAGTTCTTCTTCCGGCGCAAACAAGCCTTTTCCGCTGATCTTAAGTGGATACGATTTCTCATGTTCCTTTTGATCATCGATCCACTTCTCTAGTTTCACCGCTTGCATCAATGCGGGCGCTCCTGTGTTCTTCCGCAGCAGGCGCTCGTAATAGTGCCGATAAGCGGTCACAGCCGATACAGACAGCTTCTCGGCCAACTTTGTGTGTTCGGGCTGAAAACCTTTTCGCCCGAGGTCAGGTTCGGAATTCTGAAAGTGAACGATGATATGGGTAATATTCTGAAATCCGATATTGTTCGTGAGCGGGATGGTCACAGGTTGCCCCTGAGGCATATGCTTGGTCGCCTGTTGCAATCCGCCCCTGAGAATCCGGCTACCTTTCCGCAGACCCAATTTGTTGTCGTTATAATCGTCCCACAGGTCTGTCGAGTAACACATGAACACGTACATTTGCACGCCGAGCTGCGAAACCAAGTCCTTCTCGGAATCATCCAATCGTGGTTTTATAGGCGACTTGTTTGAAAGAATCTCCGTGTGGTCCCATTCACCCCAGATACCGTTCAGGTTCGTAAACTTGGCGGGAACCTTTGAAACGTCGAGTCCCTTCTCGACGCGCGATGCCTGGTCCTTTAGGAAGTCGCGTAGGTCCGCCGTGCGTCCTAGGACCTCATGTGGGTATAGATACTTCGGAGTATCAAGGTTAACTAGCGTAGTCGTGGCCGGCTTGCCGCTGATCACCTCTACTTCAACAGAAACTGAGGGCGCCGCCTCACTCGAAATATAGATGCCGCCCAATGGAGTGTGTGCCCGCAGTAAGCACATCCAAACGTCTGCCGTTTTGGCAATGAAATACTGCAAACTGCGCGGGCGGATTGCGCTCCCAATCAACTTCAACGTGAAGGAGGTACCTCTGTCGATCGATTCGAACGCCGTGTGTGTTGGTAACCGGTTGTACCCGAGGGCGACCTACGACGTTTGACATGTCCTCCAGCCAGCTTCGTCCGTTCTCCAGCACACCTGAACAGGCCGATTTCCCATCGATCTTGGTTGCTATCTCCAAGTAGTTGAACCCATAGGCCAGATATGTTGCACCGACGCCTTTGCTACCTCGTGTTCCCCCACCTTCCTTAAACGAGTAGCCCGGTTTCAAAAAGGCCCGGAACTGTGCCTCGGTCATTGCACACCCGTTATCCGTAACGGAAATTGTCTCATTGGGGATATCAATGGTGATCCAGATTGCCGGCTTGTAATTGATGTCCCCTTCTTCGGCCCGTTTTTCTACTGCGTCCAGCGCGTTCTGTATCAACTCGGCAAAAAGATCGTAGTAACCCGTGTAACTTTTGAGAATGTTATGGATTTCTCGTTTCTGAGCGGCAAGGACGAACTCTTCGTCAGTGGCCTCTTTCAACGGATCCCAGCCCAGCAATGGCGCAGCGGTTGCTTGTTGCGGAGTCATGGCGCGTATGTTACCACCGCAGTCAACGCAAGCTTATTTTTAGCTGTCAAGGAAGTCGAGGAACTGCCGATGGGCTGGCACACAACGATAAAGGTTCGGCATTCGTGATGATCAACCGCAGAGGCAGAACGAGCTCCTGAAACTCAGAGCTAACAAGCAAGTTCCTGTGATTCTACTCGTAGCGTAGCGCCTCGATGGGATCGAGGTTAGCGGCTTTCCATGCTGGGTAAATGCCGAATATCAGCCCAATCAGCGCAGAGCTTGCGAAGGCGAATGTAGACCACTCGACCGACATTGTCGCGGGAAGAGAGGGCCACATGATCGGAATTGCCATGGTCACCAGTCCACCACCCAGGATTCCGATGATGCCGCCAATGCCGGTCAGCGTGATTGCCTCCAGCGTGAACTGGAGCAGGATGTCGTACTTGCGCGCGCCGACGGCTTTACGCACGCCAATCTCGCGCGTTCGCTCCGTGACGGAAACGAGCATGATGTTCATCACCCCAACTCCGCCCACCATGAGGCCGACGCTCGACACGGCGAACATGAAAACGAAAACGCCGCCCGAGATCTGGTCCCACACATCCAGCAGCGAATTCTGGCTGAATACGGCAAAGTTATCCGGTTGATCGGGACGCAGCTTGCGTCGTCTTCGCAGCAACTCACGCATCTCGTCGATCGCCTTCGGCACATCGTCCTGCGACGTCGCTTTGACGCTGATCCAATGCTCTTTCAATTCAGGATGCAACTTTCGAAACGTGGTGTAGGGGAAAAAGACGATGTTGTCTTCCGGATTGGTGCCACCGCTAAAGCCCTTCTTCTTCTCTGCAACGCCGACCACTTCAAAGAGCTGCCCTTCGATATTGATCTCTTTGCCGATGGGGTCGTCCTCGCCAAAGAGTTCTTTTGCCGTATCGTAGCCGAGCGCGATGACGTTGCGGCGGTTCTCTTCTTCGGATGGCGTGAACCAGCGGCCAGCGTGCGAGGCGAAGTCAAACACCTCCATGGCCGTCACCGTGTCGCCTTCGAGGATGGTGTTGTTCGCGCGCCGATTGTTGTATTTGACGACGTAAGTTCCGGTACCGAACTGCGGCAGAAAATAGCGTACGCCGGCCGAGACTGCCTTGACGTGCGGCAGGTCTTTCATCGCCATCGCGTCCTCTAGCGTCAGTTCCTTGCGGTTCAGCATCTCCGACGTAGGGTGCCCAAACGTAAATGGCTCCATGTGGAAGGCGAAGATGATGTTGGAGCCCATCTGTTGCACGACGCCTTGCACGCGAGAGTTGAGTCCGCGCACGACCGACGAGATGCTGATGACGGTCATCACCCCGATCACGATACCGAGCACCGTCAGGCCGGAACGGAGCTTGTTCTTGACAATGGTCTCCAATGCCATGCGGACGATGTGACGATAATCGTTCTTGGTAGCCATACGCCTCTACAGTTCGAAACGAAGTGCGGCGATGGGATCGAGCCGCGCCGCACGCCGCGCCGGGTACACTCCGAAGAAAATTCCAACACTGGCCGAAACAATCAGTGCCGCAGCCACTGCCCACAGTTTGATCGCTGACGGCATCCCGATCAGGTACGTTACGGACTTGGCAATCACGATGCCTACGATTACACCAATCACGCCGCCGACGAAGGCCATCGTACTGGACTCGATCAGGAACTGTTGAAGCACATCACCGCGCCGCGCACCCAGCGCCTTGCGAATGCCGATCTCCCGCGTCCTCTCCGTGACGGAGACGAGCATGATGTTCATGATAACGATGCCGCCGACCAACAGTGAAATCGACGCAATCGCAATCGTGACGATGAAGAACGTGCCGCTCAGGTCAGCCCATATGCTGAGGAAACTCTGGTTCGTATCGGCCGAGAAGCTGTCCGGCGCACCCGGACGGTCGTGTCGGCGGGAGCGCAATACGACGCGAGTCTGGTCGAGCGCCGATTCGAGCGGCGCTCCGATGTCGTACGCTTTCCCCCAGATTCGTATGCTGTTGTGCGTGCCGTACTGGCCGAACCAGCTGGTGATGGGAAGGATGACCCAGTTGTCGCGGCTCTGGCCGAGCGTCTTGCCTTCGCGCTTCCCGACTCCAATCACGCGATAGGTGCGGCCATCGACGCGAATCTCTTTGCCAATCGGATCGACTCCGCCCATCAGGTTATCGACAATGTCCTGTCCGATGATTGCAACGTCGGTGGCGTTGTTGAGATCAGCTTCGTTGATAACGCGCCCGGCAACGAGGTCCAGATCGTAGATAGGCGCCATGGAGGGCGTCCATCCCCGGATCGACGTATCGGAACTGCTCTGCTGGGAGTACTTGACCTTACCGCCGAATGAATTGACCGCCGCCCCGACGTAGCGGCAAGCCGTGCAGGCCTCGGCTACTGCGTGGAAATCTTCGAAGGTGATGTCCTTGCGCTTGCGACTCTCGAGATACTCGTCAGCGTTGGTGATGACGTTCGGCATCTTGCTAACGATAAAAACGTCAGCGCCGAGGTTGAAGATCTTCTCGGCAACGTAGCCATTGATGCCGTTCACAAAAGTAACAACAGCGATAACCGCCGAAACACCTATAACGATTCCAAGAAGCGTCAAGATAGAACGCAGCTTGTTCGCCCACAAAGACTGCAGGGCTATACGAATTGCTTCAGCAGTATTCATGAGAGTCCGGTTTCGCTAAGAAGTTTAGCAGACAGCTCGCGAGGCCCGAAGCGTGGTTCTACCCACGCTTGACACAGGCTTCTGCGGTGATTGCCGGCTCGATCGGGATAAAGATGCAGGCCAGCTTTGCCCCCTGTGTTTCAAGCAAACTCGGTGTTCAAGACCCCGTGTTCCTGGTGAAACCTGCTCTCTCCAAAAACATCTATATAATCAATTGGTAGTCGCCGGATCGGATGGTCGCTTCCGCTCATTTACGCTGGCATTGCCAGGCAGAGTGAGGCCGGGGAGAGGAAAGTCCGAACTCCGCAGAGCAGTGTGCCGGATAACGTCCGGGAGGCCACCGTCAAGGGTGGCCGACGGAAAGTGCCACAGAGAAAATACCGCCGGTGCTTTCGAGCACAGGTAAGGGTGAAAAGGTGCGGTAAGAGCGCACCGCCCGGGCAGTAATGTTCGGGGCATGGCAAACCCCACACGGAGCAAGACCAAATAGGGATGGAAGGCGCGGCTTCGGCTTCGCCTGCGTGTCGGCTCGATGCGCCACAACATCCGGGTAGGTCGCTAGAGCCTCGCAGCGATGCGCGGCCCAGAGGAATGACCGTCCTGTTGTACGAAAGTGCAGCAGACAGAATTCGGCTTACAGATCCGTCGGCTCACATAGCCCCTCTCGCCGGAAACGGCGTGAGGGGTTTCCTGTAACTACTGAGTCGTTGAGCTGCTGAACTCCTGAGCCGCTGAGCAAGAAAAGATTTGTCTTCCTGATGAGCGAGGGCGTAAGCCCGAGTCGAAGGAGCCCTTTTACCTCCGCTCAGGAACAAGGTTCCTGACTCAGTGGCTCAGCAGTTTAGTAGCTCAGTGCGTCAGTGAAGCGATTGCGTCTGCAGTGCGGTAATGGATGTCGTTGGCGGTGAGCACATGCTTTCCAAAGAAGCGAACCTCGGCATCGGCCTTCGCTCCTGTCTGTAGCCACATCCCTTCCACTTCACTGAATGTCAACGTGAGTTGCATCTTCTTCACCCACCAACTGGGACTCTTGGCCGGTTCCCCGGCCATTCGCCTCACGTTGAAGGTTGTCGCATCGATCCACGCCTTGCCGCGAATCAGATCCTTGGAATCTCGCTTCGGCTCGATCGCCAGCACAAAACACCGGCGTCCTTCCACAACGTCTACCCCCGCGAACACGAAGTCATAATTGACAGGGGTCAGCGCAGTTTCTTCCCACGAGGCTGCCATCTCACGTTCGTGTTGCAAGACCTTACGGACAATCCTCTCGCCTTGGCCGCTGCCTTTTCTCTCGCGAATCCTGTAATCCTTGGTCACCGGAGGTACAAAGCTGATTTCGGCAATGACGCGCGAGTCTGTTTCCGCGGATTTGTCGCCGTACAGGCGGTATTCACGAGTGACGGTGTAAGCGCGTATGCGTTCGCGATTCGCGGCCTGCTCAGCGGTAAGGCGAGCCACAATCTCATCCGCGTTGAGCGCGACACCGCCCTGAGTCGCCGAGCCGGGATCTTGCGCCAAGCCGTTCCCGATGAACGCCAGCAATACCAGTGCGCTCAGAAGCGCTTTTGATTCGGATGGAAGACACATGCTGCGTACTCAAGAGCAAGCATCGTGCCAGTCCAGACTTCCCCCGCTACCAGGGATTCCGGTAAAAAATGCCAAAGTTTGGAATGTGCGTTTCACTTTCTCTCAGGCGGGAAGGAGCATCAAGCAGCGACTTTCTAGCAGCCAAGCCGAAAGACAACGCCCGGCCGGATGCAATCCGAACTGGCCCACTGATTTCCCAGTGTCAATCAGTCAGCGGGAACTCCCACCGAGTCTCCTCGAGGTTGCGGAGAGCGCGCGTAAAAACTCCCATGAGTGGAATCGAACTTCTCACTATCGACGTTTGGGGCAGAGTAGTGGGAGAATCCCGCGATTAGGTACCTATTTGCCTTCGTATTTCATTCGCCGCAAACGGTTCGAGCCTGTGGACTGCTGTGGATAGCAGTGCAAACCGTCAAGTTTTATTTTAACTCGTTGAAAACAGGCAACTTCTAGTTCTCGATTAGAACAACAATACTTTGTGGTACCCCCTTGACAGGTACAACATGGGGGCGTACTGTTTTCCAGCTACTTGGGAATCCGGAACCTCAAAAAGGCCCGGAACTCGCCCAAAAAGTTGAGGGCCAAATGAGTTCGTAGCTCACTCGACCCTTGTAACCGAAAACACAACCGGGCTTCGGCGGCGTCTTCTTGCTTGGAAGCAGGTTTATACGTCGCTGAGGTTCTGGATGTCAACATGAAAAGGACACACAAATGTTGCTCAGAACTTCAAACACTACCCGGACCGGCACTCGGTTCGACGAAGCAGTAGTTCAGCAGGTCTGGAATAAGGGCACCATCGTTCCGGGTTACGATCCGAACGTCTACCGCAAGGATGCGTGCAGCGCCTGGATGCAGCGCAACCGGCACGGCATGACGATCGCAATGGGATGGGAAATTGACCACATTATCCCGGTGGAACACGGCGGTGTAGACAGCCTCTTCAACCTCCAGCCGCTTCAATGGCAGAACAATCGCGCGAAGTCGGACAAGATCACACCGACTCCGGGCACGTTCTGTGCTGTGCGCACTTAACAACGAATCCCTGGCGGCTCGTCGAAGATGGCGAGCCGTTTCAGGTTTGGACGGCAATTCTTTAGGTCGGAGGAACGCCCGGACACTCGTGTGTATCCGCCTATCTCGATCTCCAGGGCACAGGTGAATACCCGGACGGTTCAGCTACGAGAGATGGCTTCCTCGTACACCTCGATCATGCGCTGTACCGTCGTGTCCCAGGAGAACTTGGCCGCCTGCTCCAGTCCGGCGATCTTCATTCTTTCCCGCAGAGACTGATCCAGCAGCACGCGATAAAGAGCGCGGCTGATCTCAAAAACGTTTTCGGGATTGACCAGGACAGCGGCCTTTCCGGTGACTTCCGGCAACGCAGAAGTATTGGATGCCACCACGGGAGTTCCATGCGCCATGGCTTCAAGCGGCGGCAGTCCGAAACCCTCATACAGTGATGGGAAGACAAAGATTTTTGCCGCGTCGTAAAAGATGCGCAGAACATCGATGGGTACAAATCCCAGGAAGCGGACGTCGTTCTGCACGCCGCTTTTTATAACGGCTCGCCGAAGGTCTGGGTGCTTCGACAGTTCGTCGCCAATGATGATGAGCTTGAGGTTCGGACAACGCGCATCTTTGGCGAGGTCCGTTTTCAACGCAGAAAAAGCTTCGATGATCCGAACCACGTTCTTATGAGGACTGATGCGCCCGGCATAAAGCAGGAATGGATAATTCACCTGGTATCGCTCGGCGATCATCTCGCGGTCGGCGTCCGTGGTGTGCCCTTGCCGGAAGCGGTCGTCGATGGCGTTGTAAACAACCTCGATTTTCTTCTCGGGTACCTGGAAGACGCGCGATACGTCTTTGCCGGTGAAGTGTGATACGGCGAAAATGCGCGCCGCCTTCTTCATCACGAGGCTCGTCAGATAGAAATGCATCATCTGACCCATCGCCGACCGCGAGTTCACGCGATACATGTAATCGAGCAAGTCGTGAACGGTGATGACGTACGGACAATCTCCGGGTGTAGGACGCCAGAAAGTGTGTGGCACATGCACGAGTTGGCAGCCATGATGTTTCACGTGGCGGCGGAACTCGAAATAGCTCTTGAGAGCACCCTGCGAAGACGCTACCGGAATGGAATGGAAGTTGGGAGGCAGGTCGCCGATTTCGCGCAGACGCTCGACCATGCCAATCAGAAAGTATTCGTTGCGATGGTCAAGACGACCCAGCGATCGGACGACGTTGCGAATGTAGGTCGCAACGCCGAAGTCGGCTACACGTCGAATGTCGATGGCAACTTTCACGCGGAGTTCCTGCATTCATTGTCGCATGTTTGCCCATCGCGCCTGGTGTTGTTACAAAGCCACGGCGCGGCGAGCCTCGAACAGCCGGCGACAGCACGGCACAAAGCGAAAGTCCCCGGCCCGCAATCACGCGAACCGGGGACCCGTATGTTCAGCCATTTTCGTCTGCTAAGCGCGGATTGCGGCCGTTTTTGAATTGCGCCGCTCGGCATAGAGCGGGAACCGCTCTGCCAACTCGAGCACCTGCCGGCGTATGCGCTTCAGCGTTTCGGCGTCCGTGCGGTTGTTCAGTGCGTCTGCGATCCACTTGCCGATCTGGCGCATCTCCGCTTCGCCCATGCCGCGGGTGGTAAGCGCAGGCGTGCCCAGGCGAATGCCGCTCGGCTTCATCGGCGGATTCGTATCGAACGGGATAGCGTTCTTGTTGACCGTGATGGCGGCTTCTCCGAGCGCCTTCTCGGCTTCGCTGCCGAGCATGCCCTTGCTGAAGACGTCCACGAGCATCAGATGCGTGTCCGTCCCGCCGGAGATGATGCGGAAACCTTCATCGGCCAATGTCTGTGCCAGCACTTTGGCGTTTGCAACAACCTGACGAGCGTACTGCTTGAACTCAGGCTGCAGCGCTTCGAGGAAGCAGACGGCTTTCGCTGCCATGATGTGCACGAGCGGCCCACCCTGGCAGCCGGGGAATACGCTCTTATCGATTGCAGCTGCGTACTCCGACTTCGACAGGATCATGCCCGACCGCGGCCCGCGTAGCGTCTTGTGCGTCGTCGTGGTCACGATGTGCGCGTGCGGCACGGGTGAAGGATGCGCCCCGCCAGCGACCAGTCCGGCGAAGTGCGCCATGTCCACCAGGTAGAGCGCGCCAACCTTGTCTGCAATCTGGCGCATGCGCGCAAAATCAATGATGCGCGGATACGCGCTGCCACCGCCGATAATCAACTTCGGATGCTCGCGCTCGGCGACTTTTTCAAGTTCGTTGTAGTCAATGGTCTCGGTGTCACGCGAGACGCCGTAGGAAACAATGCGATACGTCTTGCCTGAAAAACTAAGTTTGTGACCATGCGTAAGGTGTCCGCCATGTGCCAGGTCCAACCCCATCACGGTGTCGCCCGGGTTGATGACCGCAGCATAGGCGGCCATGTTCGCCGAGGACCCTGAGTGCGGCTGCACGTTTGCATGCTCGGCGCCGAACAACTGCTTGGCACGATCGCGCGCCAGGTTCTCAACAACGTCGGTGAACTCACATCCACCGTAGTAGCGCTTTGCCGGATACCCTTCGGCGTACTTATTGGTGAAAACGGAGCCTGCGGCTTCCAGAACGGCTTCGCTGACAAAGTTTTCAGATGCGATCAGTTCCAGGCCTTGGTGCTGCCGGTTCTCCTCATTCGTGATCGCCTGCGCCACTTCCGGATCCACTTCGCTCAAAGTACGCGTCATCCAATTGTCTTTCATTTCTTATTCCATTTCCGGCCCTATCTTGAGGCCTGCACAAACTTATGGACGCTCAGTTGTCACAAGAACCGTGCTTGAGTTCGTCCTTTTCAATCTCGGTAATCTTGTCTACGCGACGCTGGTGCCGCCCGCCAGCGAAGCTGGTTCTCAGCCACTTATCGACGATCTTCAAAGCCGTAGGCTCGTCCAGAACTCGCGCACCAATCGCAAGCACGTTGGCATCGTTGTGCTCGCGTGAAACCTCAGCTTCGAATTCGGAACTCACATTCGCCGCACGTACGCCGGGCACCTTGTTCGCGGCAATCGCCATACCGATTCCGCTACCGCACACCAGAATGCCCAAGTCAGCCTTCTTCTGAGCAACGTGTTTGCCGACGTTGCGCGCAAAATCCGGGTAGTCAACCGATTCGTTCGATACCGTACCTTCGTCCTCTACGTTGTAACCGGCGGCGACGAGGTGATCTTTCACTTTTTGCTTCAATTCGAAGCCGGCATGATCTGCACCGATCGCTATCTTCATGGCAAGATTGTAACGCGACAGAAGGCCCCGGTCATGCGAGCTAGTTTCGCGCTGCTGAGCGAACATGTACAACAGTGTGGACGGATAGGTTCTGCTGGCTTGTAGCTGACGCGCTTTCGGCGGATAATCACGCGGACCGCCATGCGCGTAAGCGTACCGGCGCAGCACTCACTAGACATGAGGTTCGGCATGGCGACGCCATCGGAAAGTCCGGCAGCAAACATCTATCGCTACATCGTTTTCGACACATCCACCTACGTCGCCCACATCACCCTGAACAACCCGCCGTACAACGTACTCAGCGTTCCCTTGATGAAGGAACTCGCGGACGCCATTGAAAGCCTTAACGGTCGCAACGACATTAAGTGCATTCTGCTGGACAGCTCACAACGCACCTTCTCGGCCGGCATATCGTTAGAGGACTCGAAGGCTGACCGCGTCTTTCAGACTCTGGAGATGTTCAATCGCGTTTTCCAGGCGATTGGCGAAATTTCAAAACCGCTCATCGTTGTCGTCAACGGGCCTGCAATCGGATCAGGATCCGAACTCGTGGCCTTCGGCGACATGGTGATTGCGACTCCCAACGCGCGCTTCGCACAGCCGGAAGTAAAGATGGGAACATTCCCGCCCTTCGCCGCTATCATGCTTCCTCAGTTGATCGGGCCGAAGAAAACTTATGAACTGATCCTGACCGGACAGGCTTTGACCGCGGAGGAAGCGAAAGACTTCGGCTTTGTAAATCGCGTAGTGCCAGAAGCTGAATTGCAGAGTACCGTTGCGGAAGTGTTAACTCGCATCGGCGAATTCAGTGGTCCAGTTCTTGAAATGACCAAAAAGGTCATCGGCTCCGCCATGGGCCTGCCAATGGCCGAAGCCATTAAGAAATCGCAGGACATCTACCTTAACCAGCTCATGGCGCTCGAAGATTCACAGGAAGGCCTTCGCGCCGTTCTGGAAAAACGCAAACCGATATGGAAGAACCGCTGAGATGATTCCCATTACCCAAAAAAAACAAGGAGCACGCTCAGGGAATGCGTGCCCCTTGTTCGTTCAGGTCCTCTTGGAGAACCTCTGGGGGAGGAAATTCAGAAACAGCATAACGGCCAGCCTACTCTGCCTCCACTGAAATCGAGAGTAGCGGCGTCTTTTTCGGAATAGACGGCGAGAGCGGGGCGACTCGGATATCAATGTGCGAACGCCTTACCTACGAAACGAGAGATGTGCCAGGCGTCCATGTATTTGTAGGGAGTTTCCCCGAGTGTGTAGTGGCCACAGGGCAGCGCCTTAATGGTCGTCCCTAGTTTGCGTCGTTCGAATTCCGATGCAATCTGCAGTGAGAACTCCGGCAGGAACGTCAGATCGTACTTCGTGTAGATCATCAGGGATTTCTTGGGCCAGCGCGCGAACTTGTCGAAATAAGCCATGGGGCTCACGGCCAGGAGTGCACGGCGCAAACGATCCTGGTCAATCACCTCTTCCACGCCTGCGCGCACGTGCCGCGTCGATTGGCCCGTCCACATAACGTCGCCGAAATACGTGGACGCGTGATTGAAAACGTTAATCTTCAGCCGCTCATCGTGCGCACTGGCGATGAACGCATAGCAGGAGCCCAGGCTCGTACCCAGGATGCCTAGCTCCGTATATCCCTGCTGCTCCAGCCAATCGAGACACGCTCGAACATCGATTACACCCTGTCGCGCAGCGTCGATCGTGCGCCCCATGTTGGCGGAAACCGCGTAGTCGGCGCGCTGCAAACTCGCGGGCATGCGTACATCGTGGTAAGGCATGCTCATGCGCAGGCCCGCAATTCCCATAACGTTGAATATCTGGCACAAGGCGTTGTGACTGATGGCGTCGGAATTCCACTGCGGCAGAACGAGAATCGCTCGCCGTCCCTTCGCCGGGAACCAGCGCGCATTCATCACGTTGTTTTCCGGAAAGGGCGTCTCTACCGGCGACGTGAAGCGAAGGAAGGTGCCGATCTGATTGGCGTACTTCAAATCGTGCTTCAGATCAGGATTACTGCCCGTAGCGTGCACGCGGACGGTACGCTGTTCCAGCCGGAAATCCGTTGGCGTGCGATAGGAAAAGAACTCGTCGCTTTGTTCGACGAGGCGCTCGTTCAGCGCGTAGAAGTAGTCCTCAATCTCCCCTGTGCCGGGGCCGGGTCGATGGCCATTGACGAGCGGCCAGCGCTCGGTCCAATCCAATCCCCACTCGAACGGGCGCACTACGCGATTGGTATCGCGCGTCGTGAGACGGTGCTCCCAGTTGTACATAAACTTCTCGTAACGCTTACGCATAAGATTTTCGAGCCTATAGAAAATATAGCAAATGCGGCGCGCAGCACCTGCCCCGCATAGACGCCTTGTCCGCACCTCATAGACGCTGCGCGAGAGCCAGCTTTCATTGTCTTCCGTCAGCCATCTTTCGTTGCTCGGCCTTCGTTTACTGCTTGCGCGACCAGCGCAGTAGATTGCGCTCTATTCCACGTATTTTCTGGGTACTCGCGGTGAGAGCCCACAAAGGATTTCGTACGGGACTGTCATCGCGTAGCTGGCGTGTTCCCACACTGAAATACTGCAGTCACCGGACGAGCCCATCAGCGTCACTTCATCTCCTATGCTGACGCCGGGAATGGCCGTCACATCAATCGTCGTCAGATCCATTGAGACGTTTCCGGCGATACCCGCATAGCTGCCGCGTACGATCACACGGCCGCTGCACGAGAGTTGGCGAGTGAAGCCATCGCCATATCCCACAGGAATCACAGCCAGTCGCGTCGGCGAGTGCGTCACATGAGCGCCGTTGTATCCCACGGCTTGCCCGGCAGCCACATCGCGCATGGCGATGACGCGGGTCTTCCACGACAACACCGGCTGAAGCGGAAGCTCCAGCGAAGCATCCGGCGTTCCGCTCACGACAGAAGTAAACGGCAGGCAATGTCCGAAGAGAGCCAGTCCGGGACGCACCATGTTCTTCCACGTGTTCGGCCGCGCAATAACGGCCGCGCTGTTCGACATGTGCTGGTAAACCGGAGTGAGTCCGTGAGTCGCCAGCGCCGCGACTGAAGATTCGAATTTCGCCAACTGGCGATCAACCCCCGGCGAGTCGAGAACTTCCGAGGACGCGAAATGACTGAACACACCTTCCAGAACAACGTGTTCCGCCGATCGGAGGACGTCGGCAAAGTCATCAAGTTCGGCGATCGGCAATCCGAGGCGTGCCATACCGGTGTCGATCTTCAAGTGCACCGGAAGATCGCACGGCGCTTTGCCTAACTTTGCGGCTGCGTTCTCCAGCGCTTCGACGTGCGCCCGCTCCCATATCGCGGGGGTCAAGTCGTAGTGCACTATGGCTTCTTCCTCGCCGCGCCAAAAGCCGGTCATCACCAGGATTCGGCCCGTGATGCCAGCGTCGCGCAGACGAATGCCCTCATCGGTTGAGGTGACGCCGAACCAAGTCGCGCTTTCTTGCTCAAGCGCGCGGGCACACTCCACCGCTCCGTGGCCGTAGCCGTCGCACTTAACCACGGCGCAAACTGTTGCATTCGGAGCGACAAAATCCGTTATCGTGCGGAAATTGTGCTGAAGCGCCGTCAGAGAAATTTCTGTCCAATTTGGACGAGTATATTTTGTGGCTTCTACGCTAATAAGGGACAAAACGGGCACCAAACATCGATTATAACGAAGCAGACACTCTGCCGCTCTCAGACAAGAACCTTAACTTCGGACGGCGGACGGCGGACGGCAGACGGCAGACGGCAGTTGCCAGTGGTCAGTTGTCAGTTGTCAGTTGACGGCAGACGGCAGTTGCCAGGCGCTAGATGTCGGTCGCCAGTTGCCAGTTGTCAAACGATGTCGGACGGCAGATGTCAGATATCTGCCGGTTGCCGGATAAACAACAATCAGTTTACCTGTGGCGACCTGGACTGGGTGGCGCAGGCCTTCGTGGGTGGAGCAGGCCTTCAGACCTGCATTTTGCTGAACGCTTAGAAAGCGGCTTCACAAGCTGCTGAAAAACTGGATTCCTTTGAAGGGTCACGCCTTCAGGCGTGCCGTAAGACGCACAGAATGAACGCCGGCTTTTGCCACTGAGGGCCAATGTCTTCAAGAGTAGGACTTTTTCCGCGGCCTGTTTAGCCGCCGAGGTACGGCTTTGATGAATGACGCTTCGCCGTCTGCCGTCCACTCTACCCCTGAATCCACTCGCTACGGTCCAGGTTCTCGAAGCGAGTTGAAGCATGCAGGAACGCTAGTTGGATGGTATCGGTGGGGCCGTTACGCTGCTTGCCGATGATGAGCTTGGCTTTACCTTGCAGGTCGGGGTTGTTGCGGTCGTAGTACTCGGGACGGTAGATGAACATCACGACGTCGGCGTCCTGCTCAATCGAACCCGATTCGCGTAGATCGCTGAGCTTTGGCTCTTCTTTGCCGCCGCGCGTCTCAGGCGCACGACTGAGTTGCGAAAGGGCTATCACTGGCACGCGCAGTTCCTTGGCCAGAGCCTTCAGTCCGCGCGATATCGCCGAAACTTCCTGCGTGCGGTTCTCGTAACGCCGGCCTCCGGGGCCGGTGGCCGACATCAGTTGCAGGTAGTCCACCACAACGAGGTCGAGCGATCCGTGCTGCTGTTTCAATCGACGAGCCTTGGCGCGCATTTCCGACAATGAGAGGCCGGGCGAGTCGTCGATAAAGATCGGTGCTTCGATCAGCTGGTTGAAGCCGTCGCGCAGTTTCGCCATATCGTCTTTTGCGAGAAAGCCAGTGCGCATCTTCTGCGAGTCCACACGCGATTGCGAGCACAACATACGCATCAGCAGCGCTTCACGCGACATTTCCAGCGAGAAGACGGCGACCACCTTGTGGTCGTACACCGCGGCATTCTCGGCGATGTTGATGGCGAACGCCGTCTTGCCCATCGAAGGACGCGCGGCGATGATGACAAGATCCGAAGGCTGCAATCCAGTCGTAAGCTCGTCGAGGTCGGAGTAGTGCGTCTCCAGGCCCGTGATCCGCTTGCCACGCGCATAGAGCGCGTCCAGGTTGCCGCCGAAGGATTCGCGGGCGATGTCGCCCACGCCCATCAAGCCCTGGCCAATACGGTCGTCGGAAAGCTGAAAGATCGACGCTTCCGCCGAGTCGAGCACCTCGGCCGCCGTGTCCGCCTGGTCCATCGCGCGCTCGATCATGCTGTTGGCGGCATGGATCACGCCCCGCAGCAACGCCTTATCGCGCACGATCTTGATGTAGTGGTCGATGGAGGAACGCCGCGCAACACCATCCGTCAGCGAGACGATGTACCCGACTCCGCCGACGGCCTCCAGTTCTTTGCCCTTCTGGAGTTCTTCTGTCAGCGTGATCGGATCGATAGGACGGCCCGCATCGGAAAGGTCGCGCATACGCGCGTAGATGCGGCGGTGAGCGTCCAGCGAGAAGTGCTCTGGCAGCAACTCACTCGAAGCCTGATCTTGTAGCTGATTGTCGAGCAGGACAGCGCCCAAAATGGCGCGCTCGGCCTCTGGGTTGGCCGGCATTCCGCGGTCGAGACTGTATTCGGTCGATGCCATCCTGTACTGACTTGGCCCTAATCCTGGCGACGACCTGCGCCGCCATCAATCCCTCGCGATGAAAAGCGAGGGCGAAGCTTTTGTGGAACCACATAGGAAGCTGGCGAAGGAATTCGGGCGAAGCTGCTGAACGGCTTCGCCCGTTTCCCGTGTTGAAAGAACCCTTGTGACTTTAACCCATTCCTAAATTGAGCCCGGGTGTGCCAGCCGCACACTCCGGGCTCTAAGGATGAAACGTCTTGCGAGGATTTCCGGCTTCGGGCCTCGCGGCCTCCACCGAAAACTTTTACTTCCCTGCTCCCGCCGCCGTAGGCGGAGAACCGTTTCAACCGGCGTCGCTGAAGCCCTTTGCCCCTGAGGCCCTTTGGCGAATCGGCATCGCTGCCAGTCGCCCGCGGCCTACGGCTTGAGTTTGCGGCGCCAGTGTTATCCGGCAATCGCTGTGCGGGAGCCGACGAATGCGAAAGTCAAATCCATCGCTCGAGTCGCGCGCGCTTTGCGCTGCTGCGTAGTCCGAAAGACAGATTCGACTAACCGGTAATCCGGCGAGCCAAGACGCTCAGTTGCCCTTTGCGCCATCGCTCTTGCCGCCCTCGCAACGCCCTTTTGGACGCCTCAACGGCATCCCGTTGTTGAGGCCGGCATCTTGCATCGCCATGCTCCCGTCAGCAACCGTAGAAGCACCACGCTTGAGCAAATTCACCCTTGCGTTAGAAGCAGATTGCACCAGCAACATTCGCTACTCAAGCGCGAAACAGCTTCGTCTTGTGACTATCCTGTTGAATTCGCGGAATGTTGTGGAAGGCCGAGGAAAACTCAGCAGAAATCCTGGATGGGCAGGGTCAGGCAGCACGGCACGGCCAAAGATGATATTAGAGCGTCATATCGACCGGAGCGTCGAAGGCGCGAAGTGGAGACACTTTGCGTTTGGTGTGCAGTGCAGCCGCAAGGCGGTTCGACCACGCGCCAAAGAATGGCGCGCTCCGTTCACCATGAGCTTTTAATCTGATGGCGAAAGTAAAAAGGGCACGGCCGAAGCCGCGCCCTTGAACTCCTGAAATTGCTAATCGTGAACGCCGTCCATAAATGCACGCAGCTTCCGCGAGCGCGATGGATGACGCAGCTTGCGCAACGCCTTCGCTTCGATCTGGCGGATGCGTTCGCGCGTTACCGCGAACGACTGGCCGACTTCCTCAAGCGTGTGCTCGGAGCCATCTTCCAGCCCGAAGCGCATCTTGATGACCTTCTCCTCACGCGGAGTCAGCGTGCGCAGCACCTGCGCCGTCTGCTCCTTCAGGTTCACGTTAATAACGGCTTCGGCCGGAGAAACAACCGCGCGATCTTCGATGAAGTCGCCAAGATGCGAATCTTCCTCTTCGCCGATCGGCGTCTCCAGCGAGATGGGCTCCTGTGCAATCTTCAGCACCTTGCGAACCTTCGCGACCGGAATGTCCATGCGCTTGGCGATCTCTTCGCTCGTTGGCTCGCGGCCAAGTTCCTGCACCAACTGACGCGAGGTGCGGATGAGCTTGTTAATCGTCTCGATCATGTGCACCGGGATACGGATGGTGCGGGCCTGGTCGGCAATGGCACGCGTAATCGCCTGGCGAATCCACCACGTCGCATACGTGGAGAATTTGTAGCCACGGCGATATTCGAACTTGTCCACTGCTTTCATCAGGCCAATGTTGCCTTCCTGGATCAAGTCGAGAAATTGCAGGCCGCGGTTCGTGTACTTCTTCGCGATGGAAACCACCAGCCGAAGGTTCGCCTCAATAAGCTCGCGCTTGGCGTGCTCGGCGTCCATGTCGCCCTGGATGATCTCGCGCTGCGTGCGCTTCAGGTCATTGAAGTTCGCGCCCGCCTCGTGCTCGATGTGCTCCAGGTCTGACCGAAGCTGACGGCATTGCTTGCGCAATTCCTTCTTCTGTTCTTCGCCGCGGACCGCGTCAATGCGCTTCTCCAGGTTCAGGGCCTGGCGATCCAGCGCGCGCATGCTATCGACCGTCTTGTTGACGCGGTCGATCAAGCGCTTGCGCTCGTTATTTGTGAAGCCCAGCTTCCGAATGATCTTCGAGATCTGCACCTGCTCGCGGCCCAACTGCCAGCGACATTTGCGGTTCTCTTTTGGCTTCTTTTTAGCAGGCAGTTCCGCCAGCTTTTCGGCGAGTTGCAGCGATTTCTTGTAGTGCTTATTCAGTTCGTCGATGCGACCGACGATATCTTTCATCCGATTCTGCAATACATCGTCGGTGATCTCTTCTTCATCGAAGATCACCACTTCCTTGATCGAACGGACGCCGCGCTTCAGGTCCTCGCCGATTGCGAGAATTTCGCGGATAACGATTGGCGAGCGCGATATCGCCTTGAGAACGCGCAATTGGCCGCGCTCGATGCGTTTTGCAATCTCAACTTCGCCTTCGCGCGTGAGCAATGGAACCGTGCCCATTTCGCGCAGATACATGCGAACCGGATCGTTAGTTTTTTCGAGTGCTCCGGGCGTAAGATCGAGCTCGACGTCTTCGCCGGCCTCGATGTCCTGGTCAAATTTCTTGTCGAGAGTAGAAGAAGGCAACTTCGCCGGACCTTCCAGTACGTCGATACCCTGCGTGCCGATTGTTGTCAGCAGGTCGTCGAGGTCCTCGGGCGAATGCAGATCGTGGGGGATGAGGTCGTTTACCTCGTTGTACGTGAGGTACCCTTTTTCCTTACCCGTATCGATCAGTTTTTTAATATCATCGTACTTGTCTTCGAGAGCCAAGCCCTTATCCCTTCACCGGCGCCTGGTTGGGCAGCCAAATCACATTTGCACACTGCGGCGGGAGCGGTAAGAATATTACCGGCACATGCAGAAACTTACGTATTTTATCACCTGAAACTCCCACCTCCCAGCACTAAGAAGATTTCCTTCAAGCGTTTACACCGGGACTGTCCCAATTTCGCCACTGTAATTTAGATGGCAATCAGCGTGTCAAGGTTTCGTTCTGTTTGTCTTTTCTCCGGGAACGATAGGCCTAAGTCACTGATTGCATGGGTATTCGTGTCGGTTAAATCGCGGCCATCGAGGCCTAACTCCTGCCGTAAGCTCCGCCACCGCGCTTCCCGTCAGCACATCACTCGTTAACACCGCAATACACGCGAAGTTGCTGGTAGTCCGAAAAGCGAAGGAGCACTGGGCTCAGGCCCGGACAGCGGCTAAGGGGTCATGTGGATGCTGAAGCGGATCGCATGGCCCGATCGAGCTCCATTTTCTCTTGAACCAGTCGCGTAAGCTCGCCGGCATCGTTGCTGCTCTGGGCGGCGACGATCAGGGCCTTCAGCTCCCGCTGACGCGCTTCCAGCTTCGGACGGCGCAGAGCCGCCAGGGCACTCTCCAGCAACTCCGCCGTAAGCTCTTCGTGCTCATCCAGCAGCGCCGCAGCCAGAAGACTCCGCTCGCTCTCCTGAAGAGGCAACGACATGGGATCTGCACCCTCTTCCTCAGCCTTCAGCAGCGCCGCAATGAGCGCCTCCGTCCGCAAGCCTTCGTGCAGATGCTCGGACGTGAGCGCGTAATGCGCCTGCCGTGCAGGTTCGAAGTCCCCGTCGTGTCCCTCGCGTTGCGGCACCGGATCGTGCCCCAGGTCGCCAGCCGTCGCCAGCGCGCGGATCAGTACGCGCTCGGCATCCGTGACGAGAGCCTCAGGAGGCGGAGCCACCTTGGTCGTCTTGCGTTCGCCCGCAACGTGCTTCAGTTCCTGCCGCAGCACCGCAGAGTCGATCTGCAGCTTCTGCGCGATTTCCATCGACAGCTCATCGCGCACGATGCGGCTCGGCACGCGCTGCACGTGCGGCAGCAGGTAATTTACGGCCTTCACTTTGCCCTCGCCCGTTCGTACCGGGAACAAGCTGCGCGCCCGCTCAATCAGGTAATCGAAGTATTTCTCCGACTTCCGCAGCGCATCCTTGTACGCACCCACGCCCTTGCGGCGGATGTAGAGGTCGGGATCGAAACCCTGTTCCAGAGACAGCACGCGTATTTCGAAATCCTCGCCGACCAGCAACGCCAGAGAGCGCTCGGCTGCCGCCGCACCCGCCGTATCGGGATCGAAGTTGACGACGATTTTTTTCGTGAACCGTGCCAGCAACCGCGCCTGTGGCTCCGTAAAAGCCGTACCCGACGACGCGATGACGTTGTGAAAACCGGCGTTGAAGACCGAGATGCAATCCATCTGGCCTTCCACGAGGATGACGTAGTCCAGCGCGCGCATCGCCTCTTTTGCCAGATGCAGGTTGTAGAGCACACGCGACTTCGAATAGATCGACGTCTCTGGAGAATTCAGATACTTCGGGCCGGACTTCTCGTCCGCCGCAAGTGTGCGTCCCGTGAATGCGATCACCTTACCCGATTCGTTGCAGATTGGAAACATCACCCGATTGCGGAACTTGGAGTACAGCGCCGCCTTCTGCGCTGGCGATTTATCCCTGTTTGCGCTGCTCTTAGCTATCTCATCCTGAGCGGCGGGCGACTTGCCGCCCGGAGTCGAAGGAACCCTGCGATCTTCTCCAACCTCTTTCCACGAGAACAATCCCGATTCGCGTAGCAGTTCGTCTTCGGTTGCGCCTTTCAGCTTGTCTCGCAACAAGAACCCGGACTCTGGCGCAAAGCCAATCCGGAAGCGTTCGATTGCTTCCTCTGTAAGTCCCCGCCCTTTCAGATACTCGCGCGCAGTTGCCGCGTCCGGACGCCGCAACTGCTCCTGGAAAAACTTGCATGCTTGCTCGTGCAGGTCGATGAGCACGACGCGCTGCTTGGCCTCGCGCGCCTCCGCAGGAGAGCTGAACTGCATTTTCGGCATCGCGATTCCGAGCTTCTGCGCAACCAGCCGAACCGCTTCGGGAAACGTCACGTTCTCGATCTTCTGCACGAAGCTGAACACGTCACCCGACGCGCTGCACCCAAAGCAGTGATAGAACTGCCGCGTCGCATGTACGGAGAAAGAGCCTGTCTTTTCGTTGTGGAAGGGACAGATGCCGGAGTAGTTCTGCGCCCCCGAGCGCTTCAGCTTTACGTACTCGCCTACAATTCGGACGATGTCGGCCTGCTGCTTGACCGTGTACGCGAAATCACCGGGGTTCGCCATTGACTACTAGTCTGCCTCACGCCGCATCGCGTGCGGCATTGAAATGCCAGTCTTCCGGTTCAAAACTGTGGAAATCCTGTACATATCAGCCCGGTGGCCCTGAGGCGATGTGGAAAAAGGATAGCTTTCGATAAAAACTGTTACAGCCATCTATCGCGGAAATCTGGATTACTGGTGGTAAGGCGATATCTCGTCAGGTATCTTGCCGAACGCTGCGTTACCCAAGAAAGCTCAGTACGCCAGCCATCGTAAACGCGCACAATGAGTACGGAGGACTTGAACTTCTTAACGTCTTCTGGCGACACATTCACACGGGCAGATCCAACTTTGGTTGTGGCCACTGCTCCTATTCCCGTGAACGATGGTCGTTTGGGCCACGGGATGCTTGTGTAGACGCCCTTGTACCAACCACGAGGCTTCACAAGATGCTCAGGTGCTTCTATCCAGCCGTTTTCGTCTGTGCTACATGACAATTGGTCTGATGTTTTTGACCATGCGCCTAGTGGATGTTCCGGGTACGGGTATTCGAGCCAGCGCCAACCGTAATTCACAGTTAACGCCTGTGACCGGATAGGTTGACCTGAAGCGCCATCAACGAACCGGAATCTCATCACCGGAACGGCTACCGTGTCACCAAAGATGACAGCGGGACGGTTGTTCTTAGGGTCTGGAGATGCTGCAATCGCGTCCTGAAAGGTTTTCGGCTCAAACCATTCCGTGCAGGTGTTCGTCAGTTGTTGCGCCGATGCGAAGCCGATAGAACCCAGAAGCAGCGCGGAAAAGATCGCCAGTTTCATCACGGTGACATTGTGCCGTACGATTGTTGGTGTGAACAGCCCATATCACTCACTATCCAGCCAAAAATGCAGGACACCAACGAATTCACGAAGCTATTGGCAATGGACGTTACTCTTCCGGCGTGAGTAGATTGGCATCGCGGGCGAAGAGCCAGCGGCCATCGGACTGCTTGCGGAAGAGCGTCATCGTGTAGCCCTTAGCGCGCGAAGTGTTGCCGTTGGGAGTGGTGATGCAGACTGCCAGCTGCGTACGCGTACAGCCAAAGTCGCCGCTGATCAGCACCTCTTCGACGTCGGCATTCGTTGCGACTTTGGCTCCCTTCATGGGCCCATCCCACGCCGCCTTGAATTCTTCTTTGCCGAATGGCGGCTGGCCCGGAACGATGAAGACCATGTCGTCGGCAAGGAGCGTAAGCATGGTGTTGACGTCGCTGGCGGAGGAGGCGCGCAGCCAATTGTCTACCACGGTGCGAATTGCTTGTTCGTCGCTATTCATAGGTTTTAATCCGCAGTCCGGAACCGCAAAAAGTCGCAGGCGGCAGAGAAACAACGTTTGGCGTAGCTGCTTGGCAGTTTCACGCGACTCGTCTCCTGCGCAGAAGCCTACAACTCGGATTGTGCGTTGTGGAAGGACTTTCAAGATTACCGTTCGATTGTGCGGGCCTTTTCTCGACAGATTTGAGGCGATGCGGCTTCGCTTCGAGATGCGCATCTACGGCTACGTGTTATGCCCGAGAACGATCGAATCAGAGTGGACCGCGAGATCAAGACAGATGCGGAACAAAGTCGGCAACCCAGGTTAGCGCCCAACCACAAGCGCGAACCTGGGGCACCCGGCATTGCGAAGATAGTTGGCGAGAACAGGCCATCCCACTCCCTATCCAGCAAATCTGGATTACTTGCGATATGGCGATATCTCAACAGCTATTTCTTTGACGCAACAAGAAAAACCACTGCGTTGCTGGCGAGAGAACATTGAATATTCTTCTCAGGAGCGATTCGTGAATGAAGCTCGTATCGGAACACCGCTTCATACCTGCCTTCGGGCAGTAGCTCGACGCCAGTCAGTTCTTGTGTAGTCAAGCTGGTGACGAGTTGTTTGCGCCCTTTCGGTTCGAGCCTCGTCGGGTTACTTGCCGGCTTTGTAGGAGACGCTCCAGCGGAACCAACGCCTCTACCAACTCCGCCCGAAGCGAACACTTCCCAGCTGTTCCCCTTGCGCTCGTAAAGCGTCCAACCGAATCCACTGGAATCCGAACCGATTTCGACTGTGTTCTTACTGCCATTCACAAGTTCAATCTGCCACCGGGAATCTGTCCGACTGGCGAGCAGTTTCAACGATGCACACTCAGCATCCGCCGCACGTACCATCTGGCACGTCATGCAAATCAGCACAAGCATTGAGAGGATGTGCATGTTCTTCATGGCAAGAAATCTACGCCTAATCACAGCCGAGTTTCACGATAGTTGGCGGTATCAGGCCTTACCACCAGTAATCGTTCGAACATTGGACAAAATGTCAAAAGGCGACCATGTCTGCCTGGACTCACATCGGCCAACTGCCGCCTGCCTTCTATTTACAAACCTCGGCCGCTGTTCTACCCTGCGCACTCTTGTTCATACATACCACTATGAAACGACTAATCCTCACCGCTCTTATCCTTTGCGCCCCGGTCATCCACTCTGCAAACCCGAAGCTCGCGCCAGCGGACATCGTCGGCAAGAGCATCACCGCACTCGGCGCGGTGGAAATACGTGCGCAATTGAAATATCAGGAGCTCACCGGAACCGCGACAATGCGTTCCATGAGCACCGGCGGACTGAACGGCGGTACGGCTGTACTCGTCTCAGAAGGCCGCATGGTGAAGTTCGCTACGAAGTTCGGTCAGAAGGGCGAATACCCCGGCGACCAGTTCGTGTTCGATGGAAACAAGGTAATGGTTTCCAACATTACACCCGGCCGCCACTCCTCTCTCGGCGAGTTTTTCTGGTGGCAGCAGACCGTGCTGCGCGAGGGACTCTTCGGCGGAGTGCTCTCGACCGCCTGGCCTCTCTACGATTTGGCAGCCCGCAAGGCCGAACTCTCCTATGACGGCACCACCAAAGTGGACGGCCGCGATGCGCACCAGATCGTCTATCGGCCAAAGAAATCCGACGGCGCTCTTAGCATCCGACTGCTGTTCGACGCGGAAACATTCCGTCATGTGAAGACGATCTATGACGTTCGCGTGCCCGCGAATCTGGATGTCCAGGCGGTGCGCAGTGAGCGTGAACAAAATTCCGTTTACCGCCTGGAAGAAACATTCAGCGAATTTCGCCAGGTTAATGGCCTTACGCTGCCGACCAAACACAAGCTCACTTACAGCGTGGACGCCAGCTCAACCCAGAACTGGGTGTGGGAGATTACCTACAACGACCTGAACGGCGTATCCCTGGCTGCCGTGGCGCCATAACAGCCACAAACGGAAACGCGCAGCCAACAGCGAGCGGCTGCGTGTGAAACCGGGAACTGCTTACGCCTGCACTTTGATCCATCCGCAATCGCACGCGTCGTCGACGATCTTCTGCACGATCGGATACACCTCCGGCATCCCGATCATCACCGGTTCCATGCGCTTCAACACCTGGTCGCGACGCACGTTGTGGATGCGCCACGTCCCGCCCTCTGTGCGCGAGTTATGCAGCAGCGGTTGCAACCGGTCGAGCGCGTTCGCAAACTTCGATTCCGAAGTCGCCCGCGCCTCGAACTCTTCCCAAAGCCCGCGCAACTCCTTGCCCTGCTCGGCCGGAAGTAACCCGAAGATGCGCTCGGCCGCCTCGCGTTCGCGCTCCTCCTTGCCGACATTTCCCGCAGCGTCGTAGGCGAAGACATCTCCGGCGTCGACCTCGACGACGTCGTGAATCAGCAGCATCGTGAGCACGCGGGTGACGTCCACCGGTTCGACCGCATACTCGGTCAGCAGCATCGCCATTACAGCCAAGTGCCACGAGTGCTCAGCCGAATTCTCGCGCCGCGACTGATCGCATAACAGCGTCTGCCGCAGCACGGTCTTGAGCTTATCGATTTCGAGGATGAAAGAGAGCTGCTGTTGAATGCGAGTCATCGGTACATTTCACCATAGAGCGGAAGAGCAGACAGCGGACGGCAGACTTCAGACGTCGGAAAGCAGACGGCGGAAGAGAAGACAGCGCGCTTTAGACGTCAGACGTCGGAAAGCAGAGACGGCAGACAACAGATCAATGTTAGACGACAGCCAAAAAAGCTTGTCCTCCTGAGCGGAGCGGCGAAGCCGCGTAGTCGAAGGACCCCTTTGATCTCCTATGCACCATCACCCAGGCGGCACGCACTTTTAAAGCGAAGCTGACGTCTCCCGTCCGATCTCTGCGGTCTGCGGTCTGACGTCTGCCGTCTGTCGTCCGCCTTCCGCCGTCCGCTCTTAAACCTTCAGTTCCACGACTGTCGCGCCGGCACCGCCTTCGTTCTGCGGAGGCTCGGTTACGTTCGAGACCTGCGGATTTTTCTGCAAGTACTGCCTGATTGCCTTACGCAGTATCCCCATCCCGCTGCCATGCACGATGCGCACTCGCGACAAGCCCGAAAGGAATGCGCGGTCGATGAAGCGCTCGACCTCGCGCGTGGCGTCATCGACCGTGTGACCGATCACGTTGATCTCCGACGGCGCACTGTCGTCTTCATCGCGGAGACTCACGCTGATGCCGCGAGCACGAGCGGCCTTCACTGGATTGTCAGCGGCGCGGCCCACCACCTGCGCAATGTCGCCAAGCGGCACCCGCGTTTTCATAATGCCGACCTGCACCTCGACGGCTTCATCCTCCAGTTTGCGTAACACCGTGCCTGTGCGGCCCAGCGACTTCAGCATCACGGTGTCACCCTCGCTCACGCGCTGCATTGCCTTCTGCTGCGCCTGCGGTTCGTCGCGATCCGCGCCGGTCGTGTGTGCCACGACCGCGTGGTTGAATTGCTCACGAAAATCGCGGCGCGCCTTCGCAATCCTCCGCTCGGCATCCTTTGAGAGCTTCAGCGCCGCCGCCCGGTCCTGCACGGCACTTACGGCTTCGCGCGCGTGGTACTCGAAATCCTGCAACAGCGTCTCGAGCTTGCGCTCCATGTCGCGCACCTTCTCACGCTGCTCGCGCAATCCGTGCTGCTCAACGTGCTGGCGCTCTTTCGACAACTCCTGTTCGCGTGCTTTCACCTGCGCCCGCTCGGCTTCCAACTGGCGCAGTTCGTTATGCAGCTTGTCCAGGAAGCGCGCAACATCCTGCGTCTGCGAACTGAGTCGCTTACGCGCCTCGCCGACTATCTGCTGATTCAATCCGAGCTGTTGCGCGATATTGATGCCCGCCGAGGCTCCCGGCACTCCGACGCGCAATTCGTAGGTTGGTGCCAGCGTGCGCTCGTCGAAACCAACAGCGGCGTTGACGACGCCTTCCGTGTTTGCAGCATAGACCTTCAATGAAGTGTGGTGTGTGCTGATGATCGAAAGCGCGCCCGCCCGCAGGAAGTGCTCCGCGATGGCCACCGCCAGCGCCGCGCCCTCTTCCGGATCGGTTGCCGAGCCAAGTTCGTCCAGCAACACCAGCGAATCCGCCGTCGCCTCATGCGAGATGAAATCGATGTTCGTAACGTGTGCCGAAAAGGTCGAGAGGTTCTGCTCAATCGACTGGTAGTCGCCGATGTCGGCCAGCACGGCATTGAAAATTGGAAGCTCTGCGCGGTCTGCCGGCACGGGCACTCCCGCCTGCGCCATCAGCGCAAGCAGTCCAACCGTCTTCAACGCCACCGTTTTTCCGCCGGTGTTCGGACCGCTGATAATAAGCTGCCGATGCTCGCGATCCATCTCCAGCGTCATCGGCACGGCGCTTGCGCGCTTCGCACGCAGGTTGCGCTCCAGCACCGGATGCCGTGCATTGCGCAGCACGATGGAATCGCGCGAGTCGCCGCCAAGCAAGATCACCCCAGTGCAACCGTAATCTTCCGCGAAGCGCGCCTTGGCGAATTGCAGTTCCAAGTCGCCCAGCACCTCTACTGCGGTCGCAATTGACAGCGAGCGCTCGCCGATACGGCGTGTCATCTCCAGCAGGATGCGATGAATCTCCGCCAGTTCTTCTTCCAGCAGGCGTACCAGATCGTTGTTCTGCTCGATCGTCTCCAGCGGTTCAACGAACACGGTCTGCCCGCTCGAACTTGTCCCGTGCACGACGCCTTGCACGCGCCGCTTCTGCTCCACCTTGACGGGAATGACGAAGCGTTCGCCGCGTATGGTGATCAACTCGTCCTGAACGGCGCCGCCTTCGGCCAGCCGCCGCAGGTAGCCGCGCAATGAATCCTGAATTTGCCGCCGTTGCTTCTCCGTCTCGCGACGTATGCGCGCGAGTTCTGGCGACGAGCGATCGTCGAGCGTGCCGTCCGGCAAGATCTTGTTACGGAAGAATCGCAACAAATCGGTGAAGTCTTCAATGGCCGCCGATACCTCCACCACGGCGGGCCACTCCGCCCGCATAAACGCCGGAGGCTGAATCGCGATCTCGCGCCACTCGGCCGCGCGGTCCACCACGGAGACGATCTGCCGTATCTCTTCCGTCTCGAGCGCCGCACCCTGTATGCGCGACTTGTCGAGCAGCAACGTGGGATCGGTCAGCCCGGCGAATTCGAAACGGCCTCCGGCGCGGTAGTATTCGCGCAGCTCAGCCGTCAGTTGCTGCTGGCGTTCGATCCACGCGCGGTCCGTAGAGGGCACAAGCTCGGCGAGCCGCCGCCCTCCGAGTTGCGAACTCGTATAACCGCGAAGTATTTCGCGAAACGACTCGAATTCCAGCACGCGAGCGCTGGTGTGCATCAGTGGACTCTGTTGCATGATTACGGCCAAATTGCCTCGTTCATGTTAGCACCCGGAGATGCCCTGTTTGGCAAGCGCGAGCCCTGCCCCGTTTGCTGCAAGCACCCGGTTTTCCAGCTCTTGTGACAAGCGTCACTGCCGGTCCGGACATTCGCGGTGCTAGAATTTTGGTGTCATGACATTCCCTACGAGTCGTTTGCGTCGACTGCGCCGCACCGAAAGCCTGCGGTCGTTCGTCCGTGAAACCAAGCTCTCTCCTGACGGTTTCGTCTACCCCATGTTCGTCTGCCCGGGTGAAGGCATACGCAAGGAAGTTCGCTCCATGCCCGGAGTGTTCAATCTTTCGATCGACGAGGCCGTCAAGGAAGCCGCGTCGGTGAAGGCGCTTGGGATTCCCTCGGTCATCCTCTTTGGTGTGCCCGAGTCCAAGGATGAGGCTGCGAGCGGAGCGTGGGCCGAAGACGGCATCGTGCAGAAAGCCACCCGCGCCATCAAGCGCGAGACGCGAGATCTGCTCGTGATGGGCGATGTCTGCCTTTGCGAATACATGTCGCACGGCCACTGCGGAATCGTTAAGCAAGTCTCCACGCCCGCAGGTTCCGTTGCAACCGGCAGCGCCGCCGCCGGCAAAGCACCCGAGCCCGAGTACGAGATCGTCAACGACGCGAGTTTAGAAATCCTGGCTAAGACCGCCGTGTCGCAGGCGCGCGCAGGCGCCGACATCATCGCACCTTCGGACATGATGGACGGCCGCGTCGCCGCAATCCGACAGGCACTAGACGCCAACGGCTTTCAGAACACGCCGGTGCTCTCCTACGCAGCCAAGTTTGCCAGCGGCTTCTACGGTCCGTTCCGCGAAGCCGCAGATTCCGCCCCAGCCTTCGGCGATCGCCGCTCCTACCAGATGGATCCCGGCAACATTCGCGAAGCCATGATGGAGATACAGGCTGACCTCGACGAAGGCGCTGACATGATTATGGTGAAGCCCGCCATCGCCTATCTCGACGTCATCGCAGAAGCTCGCCGCCGCTTCGACGTACCGCTCGCGGCCTACCAGGTCTCCGGCGAGTACGCCATGATCAAAGCCGCAGCGCAGAATAATTGGATCGACCATGACCGCGTCATGATGGAATCGCTGACCTCCATCTACCGCGCCGGCGCAACCATCATTCTCACGTACTTCGCGAAAGAAGCTGCACGAATACTGGGGTAACAGGAAGCGGACATCGGACGTCAGACGGCAG